>JANNEK010000417.1:0-15395 GCA_031378605.1 Chitinophagaceae bacterium
TCAATAAAAAAGCTGAAGCTACTTGCGTAACTTCAGCTTTTAATCATTCGATTGTAACGGAAATGTATTTAGGACAAATATTTTTTAGCGGAGTGAATCATTAATTTAGCCTCTAAAAAATTTGCTACTTCAATTACCGCATCATTATCTTTTCGAGGGGCCTCACGAAATTTGAATGGGTAAATGGAAATGCCTGTATAAATATTGTAATGAAGCGTAAGAACATGATTTTTGTAGGCAAAGTTCCAGGTAAGCGTATCAAAATCATCTTCTTTTTTGGTAAAATTTATTTCCAGATCATCTGAAAGTATATTCGCCACTTCATAAAAACGTTTAAGGCCGCAATCGTCGTCAATAATTGCTTCGGTACAGCCAAAGTCGGTGCGTAGGGTAAGACTCATAAATACGGATTTGGGTTATCTAATAGGTACGAACAATGTTCTACCTGTTTAAGCTTTAAATTTTCGACCCTTCGGAACCTTTTCTCCTTTTAATATTCTTTCTGCACCCACATTTTGGCCATTGCCGGGGCATCCATACTTTGGACCAAATGCTTTATTCCATAAACTACAGGAACTGCCAAATAATAAAAAGATGGAGAGGAGAGAGGTTATAAGGAGAGGCCGGAAAGTTTTCATATAATGGATTTGTTTCTACGGATTAACGTATTTAAAACTAATAATATTATCCGGTAAAAGCAATAGGCTTAGGGTTTGGGTTCATTTACCTGCATGCGAAACCAGTCGGCATAACCCACGTAATTGTTTGCAATTCTGTCTATTTCGCCCTTAATTTGACTTTCTTCAATGGTCTTAATTTTTTTTGCCGGAACCCCTGCATAAATGCTACTGCCCTCACAAATAGTGCCTTCCAGTACTACGGCCCCTGCTGCAATAATGGTGTGGCTATGTACTACAGCATTATCCATTACAATGGCTCCCATTCCAATTAATACATTATCGTGAATGGTGCAACCATGTACAATGGCGTTATGCCCAATCGATACATTGTTACCAATAATTGCTTTTGTTTTCTTAAACGTGCAATGAATAACCGCACCATCCTGCACATTTACTTTATTGCCCATGCGAATACTGTTTACATCACCACGTATAACCGCATTGAACCAGAAACTGCAATCATTTCCGGCAATCACATCACCAACAATCGTTGCATTAGGCGCAATAAAACAATTTTCTCCGAAAATTGGATAGGTTCCATCCACGTGTAAAATGACAGGCATAACGGTTATAGTTTTTATTTTTTTCCCGGCAGGGTTGCTACTAGTATGCTTTGGTTGCGTCGCACTCTTGTGCAGTTTAAGCGCTACTGAACAGGAACCCCATCGCAAAGAACGTACTGTTTTTGCAAAAAAATGCAAAGCAACCACGGGACCCTCACACTCTGCCGCCGCTTCGGTTTCAAGTCTTTTATAAATTTATACCACGTGCAGAAACCCTGATGATGAGTAGCCATTATCCTTTGCGAGCTTTGCGCCCCTCTGTGTGTACTTTGCGTTCCATTAACTTATTACTATCACAGCAACGTTCAATATTAACAGGGAGCAGCCAACCCCATCATCCATTTCTTTGCCTGTTTACTTCGACAGAGATACTACCATAAATAAATTTTTTTGATCTATTGTTAGGAATCCTTACTATATTTACAATGACAATAATGTCTTTAACAACTAAAAAGGCAAAAAAATGAGTAAGTCAATTTTCTACCATGCAGGTTGTCCTGTTTGCGTTAGTGCCGAACATGAAATTATTAACCTTCTCGGTGCCAACAATGTGGACATAGTTCACTTCGGTAAGGACAAATCAAGAATTGGCGAAGCAGAAAAAGCAGGTGTAAAATCTGTTCCTGCTTTAGTAACTCCAACCGGAAATGTTCTTCACATTAATTTTGGAGCATCAATGGCAGACGTAAAAGGATAAATCCTGATTTGATAGCCAGTTTAGCAGAACAGACTGGCTGTTATTTTTCTGAGACTCAAGATAAATATAAACACATGCGAGTAGCAGTTTGGGACACATATGTTAAAAAAAAAGACGGCGCAATAATGCATTTTGACATTATAGCGCCTGACGATATAGTAGATGAAAAAACAATTCATACTTTTGGTAAGGAATACTTACAATCAAAAAATCAGGGTAGCCAACCGCTAACGGCGAAGGAATGTAACTTTTGCCATATTGAGAAAGCAACCGTTGAAATGATGTTAAGTATTAAGCAAAAGGGTTATTACATTATTGAAATGGAAAATTGCAAATAAATTTGTCGGTATTTAATTTAGATAGTCAAAATGCAAATCTTGACAACAAAATTGTTTCAGGACTGGAACGCTTATCGCATGTGTTTAGAATTTTACTTTGGGATAAAGCCAAAGAGCATCAATTAAGCCCAATCCAAATACAACTCCTGATTTTTATTCGGCATCATTCGGCAGACAAAACTACCGTAAGCTATCTTGCACAGGAATTCAATTTTACCAAGCCGACAATAAGTGATGCTATAAAGATTTTGGAGCAAAAAAAATTAATTCAAAAGATTTCTGACAAAGCCGACAACAGAAGTTACACGATCAAATTAACCGGGCCAGGTAAGAAACTTGTTTTAGAAACAGAGGACTTTACAAATCCGGTTACAGAAATTATATCAAAGGCAAATGACACCGATAAAATAGTTTTATGGGAAACTATTTCTAATCTTATTGTAAAACTAAATAAACTGGAAGTAATAAGTGTACAGAGAACTTGCTTTAACTGTAAACACTATTCCATGAAAAATAAAACCCACTTTTGTAATCTTCTTGACCTAAAACTATTATCACAGGAGATACGAATTGACTGCCGGGAATTTGAAATGGCATAATTCGTAATACGAACAAGCGCACACGGCTAACAGATGGTTTTGTTTAACTGAGACCAGATGAAGTATGCTCGTAGAAATTGGAGCCCCAACTTTTTTATTTCACGGAGGTAATTCAGTTGGTCTGTAGCGATGCCAATCAACTTATAATTATTTATTTAGCCTCAATTCCCTTGCTGTTCAATGCATCGACCTCAACGTTCACTACGCTCTTTCAGTTACAAATTTTCAAAAACCAGAATCTTGAAAAATTGTTGCGACATTTGCCTGCAATGAATACAAAAAAAAATAAGAAGCCTGGCAAAAAGAGCGCGGCCGGAATTAATAATCAGCGGCAGCTATTTTTTAATCATGTAGCGCAAACTTCTCCCTCGCCAATTGCCCTGCAAATTGTAAAGGCAAAAGGAACTATGTTATACGATGTAAAAGGAAAAAAATATATTGACTTAATAGCAGGTATCAGTGTATGTAATGTGGGTCATTGTCATCCTAAAGTTGTAAAAGCTATTAAAAAGCAGGCGGCAGATTATTTGCACCTCCTGGTGTATGGTGAAATGATTGAATCGCCGCAAGTGCAATATGCTAAGATGCTTGTTGATCATCTTCCCAAATCCCTGAACGCTGTTTATTTTACTAACTCTGGAACCGAAGCAACTGAAGGTGCTATGAAGCTGGCTAAAAGAGTTACTGGCCGTACACAAATCATAGCATTCAATCAAAGTTATCATGGAAGCACACAGGGTGCATTAAGTGTAATGGGAGATGAATACTGGCGGAATGCCTTTAGGCCTTTACTGCCGGATATATTACATGTTGAATATAATTCGGCAGAGGCTATTAATGCAATTACCGAACGAACAGCCTGTGTAATTGCAGAAACCATCCAGGCCGAGAAAGGAGTGTATGCACCATTAAGGAAATGGTTGAAGGATCTTAGGAAAAAATGCAATGAAACAGGAACTTTATTAATACTGGATGAAATACAAACCGGTTTTGGCAGAACAGGAACCTTGTGGGGGTTTGAACATTTTGGAGTGGTACCCGATATTCTATTATCAGGAAAGGCTTTAGGGGGCGGTATGCCGTTAGGAGCTTTTATTGCAAATAAAAAATTAACGAATCAGTTTACCGAAAACCCTGTTTTGGGAAATATCACAACGTTCGGGGGTCATCCTGTTTGTTGTGCAGCAGGATTGGCTGCATTTAAGGTATTAATCAACCAAAAAATTATTGATTCAATATATGAAAAAGAATTGTTGTTTCGTGAGTTGCTTCAACATCCGAAAATAAAAGCAATTCGCTCGCGGGGATTGTTACTATGTATTGAATTGGAAACGGCAACGGAGGCTCTAAAAATTACTCAAGACTGTCTTAAAAACGGAGTACTAACAGATTGGTTTTTATTTGCGCCCAACTGTATTCGTATTGCTCCCCCATTAACGATAAACGAAAAGGAAATTAGAAAAGCAGTCACAATCATATTGAAAACATTGAATAAAGAGTAATTATTTTTTAGAATAGTAAAGCGGAAGTTGTTGGTGAAAAGATTAATACTGGTTGGCGAAGACACCAACTAGGGAGATTTTTAAGCATTTACAATTTTCATCATTTGCTCAGGGTATCTTAAACCGGCAGCGATATCTCTCGGTGCAATCGCATTTATTATATCTAATTCTTCTTTGGTGAAGGTTATAGCCAATGCTCGGGCATTTTCTTCCAGGTATTTAATGCGTTTAGTGCCTGGTATGGGAAAAATATGGTCGCCTTGGTTAAGTACCCAGGCCAATGCAAGTTGAGAGGTAGTACAACCTTTTTGTATTGCTAACTTTTCCAATTGTTGTACAAGCTGTAAATTTTTTTCAAAATTTTCTCCCTGGAAACGTGGCGACATACGCCGGTAATCATCTGCGGCAAAGTCTTCAAATTTTTTTAACTGGCCTGTTAAAAAACCTCTTCCAAGTGGACTATACGCAACAAAGGCTATCCCTAATTCTTTGCAAGTTTTCAGAATATCCTCTTCCGGATCGCGGCTCCATAAGGAATATTCTGTTTGAATGGCCGTAATAGGGTGGATGGCATGTGCTTTTCGGATAGTGGTAGAGGATACTTCTGATAAGCCAATACCACGAATTTTTCCTTGTTTTACAAGTTGAGCCATGGCGCCAACTGTAACTTCGATAGGTGTGGCCGGATCTACCCGATGTAAATAATATAAATCAATAACATCTACTTCTAATCTTTTTAAACTGGCTTCACAGCATGTTTGTGTATAGGCAGGTGTGCCATTCATCCCTCTTAACATAGGGTTTTGAGGATCTCGTACAATACCAAATTTTGTAGCCAGTGTAATTTTATTTCGGATACCCTTTAACGCTTTAGAAAGTAATAGTTCATTAGTATGCGGGCCATAGGCATCGGCAGTATCCCAAAACGTTATACCAAGTTCTACCGCACGATGTAATGTTGCTAAGCTTTCTTTTTCATCCGTAGCTCCATAAAATTCACTCATGCCCATACAGCCTAAACCCATTGCGGAGGCAAATATTCCTTGAAAGCCTAAGGGTTTTGAGACCATAGAATAGTTTTTAATTAAATAATAAAACCTGAAATTAAGGAAAATAATTACGAGGGCAAATGGATTAATAATGGTTGGTGAGGACACCAACCATTGAATTCAATCATCCCCGGCTGGTGTCCCCACCAGCCGGAATAAAACAACGCACCAGCCGGAATAAAATCGCATCAATTAAAAACGTTCCATGTAATGGGTAAGAATATTAAACTCATCAAATCCAGTTTCGTAATAATTTGCAGAAGAATATTTGTAAAGAATTGGATCAGTTACCAGTTTCCAATGATCCTGCAATGGGTTATTATGAATATAATTTAATTTTTGTATTAACATAGTACGCCCCAAAATTTCAATAGCCAGCGGATCTCTTTGCCAAAATAAATAATTTCTATCTACAGTGCGATGTTCAAATCGGCTAAGCTTGGCAGAACCAGTTATTCTTAAATGCTCCTGGAATTTATGGGCGGTAAATTTTTCAAAACTGTTTTTAGGATATTCTTTACCATTCATCTTTAATTGTTCCCAAATAAAATGCACATGATTATCCATAATTGTAAATCCATAAATAGCAACCAGATTTTTATTACAGAGCCATTGCAAACTCTGAATAATTATTTGCTTATAACTATCATCTTTTAATAAATGATTCCAACTGTTGATGGTGCTTGTCCAGAAATATGGAGTTTCAAGCTCCATGAAAGATTTTCTTTTTTCTTGCGGACTATCTTTTTTATTCATGTGCTCAAAATAGCACAGGCAATTATTTTCTGAAACGTGAAAACCTGATTTTTTTGATGTAAATATTGAAAATTGATGATGATTTTCGGGTTAAAAAATCACCCCCGGCTGGTGTCCCCACCAGCCGGAATAAAATCACAACACACCAGCCGGAATAAAATCACAACACACCAGCCGGAATAAAATCACAACACACCAGCCGGAATAAAATCACAACACACCAGCCGGAATAATAATCATCATTTATTATACTATTAAAAAATTATCACTTCTCTACCTCCACAATTACTTCCACTTCTACCGCAATATTATTTGGTAAGCCAACCATACCTACTGCGCTGCGGGCGTGTTTTCCTTTTTCACCAAAAATTTCTACCATTAAATCACTGTATCCATTTATAACTTTAGGTTGATCGGTAAAGGTTCCTTCGCAGTTTACCATACCTAATACTTTTACAATACGCTTTACTTTATTCAAACTTCCCAGTTCTGCTTTTAATACCGAAAGATGTTGAATAGCTGTTGAACGCGCGGCTGCATATCCTTGTTCAATCGTTAGATCCTTTCCTACTTTACCAGTAATATCCGTTGTTCCATCAGCCTGTTTAGGTCCTTTGCCAGATAGATAAATTAAATTACCCACCCTTACAGCGTTTACATAATTTGCTACAGGTTTGGAAGGAGTTGTTAAAACAATTCCTTTTTCGATAATTCTTTGTTCGGGCGTTTGGGCAACGATTAGTCCATTAAGGATGCAAATTGCAAATACGAGTAAGATAATTTTTTTCATACTTTATAGTTTTACAAGGTTATAAATAATAGCTGCCAATAACCCACCGGCAATTGGCCCAATAACAGGTATCCAGGAATATCCCCAATTACTATCGCGTTTTTTTGAGATCGGTAAAATAAAATGAGCAATACGCGGGCCAAGGTCCCTTGCCGGGTTAATGGCATATCCGGTTGGCCCTCCCAGTGATACACCTATTCCCAACACTAATAAGGCAACAGGCAATGCATCGAGGGCTCCTAATTTTATTTCTGCTTTCGACATTAACAATGCCCCCATCACCAACACAAATGTACCTACGATCTCTGTTATTAAATTATCAAAGGTACCCGGTATTGCAGGCGAATTACAGAATACAGCGAGCTTGGCATCACCATCCGGTGTTTGTTCAAAATGCTGGCGGTACGATAGCCAAACGATGATGGCACCCAAAATAGCACCTGCAAATTGCGCAAATATATAGATACCTGCTTCGGCCCATTCCATATTCCCTAAATAAACCATTGCAATGGTAACAGCGGGATTTAAATGCCCTTTGCCACCCAAATGCACAGACGCAAATACGCCAACAAATACAGCAATGGCCCATCCAAAAGCAATTACAATAAGGCCGCTGTTATTTCCTTTTGTTTTTTTGAGCAAGGCATTGGCAACGACACCATCCCCCAAAATTATTAATAACATCGTTCCAATAAATTCTGCAATAAATGAAGACAACATAAGCAATTGTTTTAGTGTTTATGGTAAATAGGTCTGAGCTGTTTTAGTAAAGGATATTACTTGTTCGTTGATCCATTCTTGTCCAACCTTCATTTCTTTTGCCATTAAGGAAGCAACCAGTAACGCTGCTTCTATACTTGCTTTTGCGTCTAGCAATAAAGCTCTCGTTCGCCTGCTTAGGGCATCTTCCACCGTCATACAAGATTCGTTACGCACGGCCCAAATAATTTCTGCTTTCGTATAGGGTAATTGTGGATGTATGGTACTTGCAAGCGCCGGATCTTCAGCAATCAATTGATCGATGAGAACTTTATCTGTTCCATAATAATAACCAGGCGATGTAAAATCAGCGGTTGCTCTATTTCCGTGAATGGATAATTCTTCGGTTACACATTCCTTATAGGCCAGGCTTGCCTGAATGGCAGCAGTATTGATAACGTCTTCCGCCATTTTTCGGTAGGTGGTCCATTTACCACCCACAATACTTATTAATCCTGTATCAGAAATAATTACAGAATGATCTCTTGATATCTCGGCTGTTTTTTTGGCACTGCTTTTCACAAGTGGCCTTAGCCCGGCAAAAATACTTCTTACATCTTTTCTTGTAGGGTCTTTTGTAAGATACCGTGCAGCATGTTGCAATATAAAATCAATTTCTTCCTGTTGAGCTACTGGCTCATCTGTTATAGCTTCAACCGGAGTATCGGTAGTGCCAATGATAATTTTGTTATGCCAGGGAACGGCAAACAATACGCGCCCATCATCTGTATGAGGAATCATTATTGCAGCATCTCCTGGTAAAAATTCTTTATCCAATACAACATGAATTCCCTGGCTGGGGGATATACTCGCGGGTTTTTGCGGATCATCCAATTGTTGTATACTATCCGAGAAAACACCCGTAGCATTAACAACTACTTTCCCTGATATATCATATTTTTTTCCATTTATACTATCGGTTGCCTGAACGCCTGTAATTTTCCCAGCGGTTTTTAATAATCCCGAAACGGAGAAATAATTTAAAACGACTGCTTTTTGCTCTACTGCGGTTTGTGCTAAATTAATTGCAAGTCTACTGTCATCAAACTGCCCATCGTGGTACATTACTCCGCCTCTTAATCCTTCCGGATCAAGGGTGGGTGCCAGTTCCAGTACTTCTTCGGTTGATAGCCATTGAGAGTTTCCCAAGCCAAGGCTTCCGCTCATCCAATCATATACTTTCAAACCCAATCCATAAAAAGGACCTTCCCACCATTTATAGTTTGGTACAATAAAGGATTGGTTTTTTACCAGGTGTGCGGCATTTTTTTTCAGTATTCCTCTTTCCTTTAAGGCTTCCATTACTAATTTAATATTGCCCTGCTGCAAATAGCGAACACCTCCATGTACTAATTTGGTCGAGCGGGAAGAAGTACCTTTTGCAAAATCGTATTTTTCTAACAATAAGGTTGAGTATCCCCGTGAGGCCGCATCCACAGCAGCTCCTAATCCGGTTGCTCCACCCCCAATGATGATGATATCGAAAATTTTTTGAGAAGTTAACTGTTCGATTAATTGTGATCTGTTCATTATAATGAATAGTGAAATGTCAATTATGAATAAGACAAACGGATTTTTAATAAAACTCTAAATTTATATACAATACTATTTTACACAATACCAGGCGACTATAAAAAATATTTCATACCAGAATTAATAATAGAAATAATGGCTGTAACTATAAACTACAAATGATAAACTGTCAACTATTTATCATCTGCCCAGGCAATACTTGCTTTAATAGCTCTTTGCCATCCTTTCAAATACTGTTGTACTTTTTCTTTTGGCATCGTCGGACTAAAGCGAGCATCTGCCTGCCATTGTTTTTGTAAATCGTCTACACTATCCCAATACCCTACGGCTAGGCCTGCCAGATAAGCTGCACCTAAAGCCGTTGTTTCATATACTTTTGGACGAACAACCGGTGTTTGTAAAAGATCGCTTTGAAACTGCATCAGCATATTATTAATAGTGGCGCCACCATCTACTCTTAATTCTTTTATGGAAATTCCGGAATCGGATTCCATAGCTTTTAAAACATCTGTGGTTTGATAGGCAATACTTTCCAAGGCAGCCTTTGCGATATGTGCTTTGGTGGTACCTCTTGTTATACCAAATAACGCACCCCGTGCATGTTGGTTCCAATGAGGCGCACCCAACCCCGCAAATGCAGGAACTACATAAACCCCATCGGCATCGGTTACTTCTGCTGCAAGGGTTTCAATTTCTGATGAATTACGAATAATGTGCAAACCATCGCGCAACCATTGTACTACCGCTCCACCAATAAATACACTTCCTTCTAACGCATACGTAACGTTATTGCCAATTTTCCAGGCAACTGTTGTTAGTAAATTATTTTTAGAAGGAATTGGTTGATTGCCGGTATTCATCAACATAAAGCAACCGGTTCCATAGGTATTCTTTACCATACCTGGTTGGGTACATAGCTGCCCGAACAATGCCGACTGCTGATCACCAGCCATTCCTGCAATAGGAATGTTAGCATGTTTTATGACTGTTTCTGTATTACCATATATACTACTGGATGGTTTAACGGTTGGTAAAACCGACGCAGGGATGTTGAATAACTTTAATAAATCATCATCCCACTCACAGGTATGAATATTCAATAACATTGTGCGTGAGGCGTTGGATACATCTGTAACATGTATTTTACCACCCGATAATTTCCAGGTGAGCCAACTGTCAACAGTTCCAAAAGCCAATTGCCCTTTTGCGGCTTTTTCTCTGGCACCTGTAACCGAATCTAATATCCACTTTAATTTGGTAGCAGAAAAGTATGCATCAATGATCAGCCCTGTTTTTTGTTGTATCATCGAAACATTTCCGGCCGATTTCAATGAATCACAATAATCGGCGGTTCTTCGATCCTGCCAAACAATTGCATTGTAGATGGGTTTACCTGTTGTGCGATCCCACACAATGGTTGTTTCGCGCTGATTGGTAATACCAATTGCAGCAACCTGGTTTGTTTGCAGGTTCCCCTTCGCCATTACTTCGGCCATTACACCGAATTGGGATGACCAAATTTCTTCTGCATCATGTTCAACCCATGCAGGTTGGGGATAGATCTGTTTAAATTCTTTTTGTGCCACAGATACAATTTCTCCTGAACGATTGAAAAGAATCGCTCTGGAACTGGTAGTTCCCTGGTCGAGGGCAAGAATAAATTTTTCAGACATGCAAAAAGTTTTGGGAAGAAAAGGTAATGAAATTATCGGGAGGAGTAACAGATTAAGTTTTAAAAGTTTTAGATGAAAAGCTAATCTTCAGGGGGAGTTAATAGTATAAACTGAAACTGCCAGCGATAAAACATATTAAAATGCTAATCGAAAACTGAAGAAAACACCAAAACGTTTAACCTGCTCAGGGGGAAGTGGTTGAGGTAATATGCGCCAGATAAAATCTAAACGAAATACTTTAAAAATATTATCTATTCCTGTGCCAACTTCCATATAGGTTCTTCCGTCAAGTGATTCAAACTTATAATCAGAAGTAGCAGGCATATTAAAGGCTCGGTTGGCATCACTTAAACTACCCCATAATAATTTAGTGTTCCAGAATTGACGGAATTTTAGCTTACGGGTAAGCGGAATAAAACGAAATATACCGTTACCAATATTATGTTCAAAATTAATACCGGCATATCGGTCGTGCAGGTATTCGAAACGGTTCATCAGGTTAAACGCATATTTATTGTAATAGTAAATTTCATTACCCGGTGTCACATCCAGCAATACAAAAGGAAGTGTTCCAAAAGTTTTCCCACCAAATACATTGTAATAGATACTTCCATAAGGTGGTATTTTAAGATAATCTGAAATGCTTAAGGAAGCTTTGGTATAATCATAACTGCTATGCATAAATCCAGATAAACCTTTTGTAATTCTTAGCTCTGTAATGGGATAGGGGCTGCCAATACTACTTCTGTAGAATGTACTCTCCAGAAATTTTTCAAGAAAAGCAAATCGAAACTTTACCGATGTTTCAAATGTATTAAGTGGTTCACCGGTACTTCCTTTAAAAATATCGATAGTGGGTAAATTACGAATAGGTTCAAATCGTTTTCTTGCTCCACCCAATGTTACTGAAAAGCCATTGTGCCATTCATGAAAAAATTCAAGTTTTTCTTCTTCTAGGAAAAGAAATTTAATAGGAACAGTATTTTTCCTGATAGCCAACGCAAAAATATTATCCTGACTAATTTCGTCATAATAGGTTTGAGCTCGGTCAAAATCCCTTGTATAGGAAGCAAAAATAGTATTGCGGGGGTTTTTATTAATCAGCCACAGTGCATCGGCTCTTCCTTTCCATTTTTTATCACCAAAACCATAAGCCGCATATCCGTGCAGGATTAATTTTTTATTGAAACGTCTATTGGTACCAAAATCAAAACGAAGCCGGAGTCCTTCTTCTGCATTTCCGGTAATCCAGTTTTGCCAGGGACCAATTTGAAAGTTACCGATATTCAGATAGCCAGTGGCAAGAAAATCGATAATTCGTGTAGTACGTTTAAAAGCGGGAAGGTTCAATAACGTATCGATTGTTTTATAGATTGCCTGCTCATTTCTATTTAGCGGTTCATGGCGTGAAGCCATCCAAAACGTATCGCTGGCTGTTTTTGACGAATCGGGTATTACGGTTTCTTCTATTAACTTATTTTTCGTGAGTTCTTTTAAAACAGATGAATCGTTTACAATGATATTGCGGTAAGTACTGGTTTTATGACCTATTAACGATATTGCTTTTTCACCGGTAAGGGAAAGATCAACAACAAATTTATCCCGCGAAAGAAACCAGGTACTATCGTTCAGCATTCTAAATTCCTGTATCAAACTCAGTTTGTCTACGAAATTGATATTGGCTTCTTTTGATAAGCGTAGGTTCATTTTCTGAACGGCCCAGGTAGTATCGTGAACCCAGCAATCGCCTTCAAAAGTATTTTCCCCTTTTCGTTTAGGCGTAAATGACATATGAATTAACCGGTGATTATTTACGAACTGTGAATCCAACACTTTATAACGATAATAATTATCGCCGTTATCACTGATAGGACTCACAAACTGTTTATCAAAAACGGGAATAAAATTGCTGTAAAAATTAATATTCTGTTCCATACCTCCCAAAAACTGGATGGCACTTTCATTACTTACCCCAATGGTTTTAGACCCTTTAAATACTTCGCGCCTGCGTTTAGGAGATTGCTGGTAATAATAATCTGAAATGGCCTCGGTAAGGTATACCGGTAAAAAGGGAGAGCCTTCATCGGTGGTATCAATATTATTCAAAACAAAATTGAATTGTTTGATAACGGGCAACCTTGACCATTTTTCCTTTTTAATATTTTTTATATCTAATTCAAGTTTGTTGTACAATTCGTAAGAAAAATTATTGAAGCGGTAGCGGTCGTTCAATGGCTTTTTCTTTACCATCCTTTTCCACATCAGCAGCCCCCGGTCTATTTTTCTTTTTACAATAACATCAGAGGCAAACTTCCCTCGTTCCAGTAAAATATTAATGTCAATTGCATCACCTTTTATTTTTGAATAAAAAGAACTATCGAGTGGAAGGATAAAATCTGCATATCCTACATAAGTAATTTCAAGGGTGTCTTTGGGCCATTCTGTAAAACGGAAAATAAAGTGTCCGGCTGAATCGCTCAAACGCCCCCCTGCTGAAGTTTTAAAACGCATGGATGCAAAGGGAATAAGTTCATCGCTATGTGAGTCTTTAATAGTACCCTTAATTATTTTTTGCTGCGAATAAGCGGGCAAAGCCGACACTAACAAAAGTAATAAGAAGCCAACGACAATATGGCGGGTATTCACAGATCCAATCATAATCAAAAATACGAACAGACGGGTGAAAAGGTTTCTTAAAATTATAGTGATGGTAAAATAATCTAAAAAAATTTGGAATTGTCAAAAAGATAGACATACTTTGCATTACAAAGTGCTTTTTATGCAAGAAAAACAGCCACCGATCGAAACCTTACAGGATATTAAAAGGATGATGGAAAAGTCGTCACGATTTATTTCTTTAAGTGGATGGAGCGGCATTAGCGCTGGTGTTTGCGCATTGATTGGCGCTGCCATTGCCTATAGTAAAATTGCAGGATCTTCTCTGCGAAGTGATGATTCGTCGAATACGACAACGGAGTATATCCTTAGGTTTGGAGGAGTAAATCTTGTGAACGAATTGCTATGGATCGCAATTATAGTTTTTATCGCTGCATTTGCATCAGCTTTCTTTTTTACCTATTTGCGGAGTAAAAAAAATAATATGCCTATGTGGGATCTGGTATCACGTCGGCTATTGTGGAATCTTTTAATCCCTCTCTTAGCAGGAGGTGCCTGTTTATTACGCATGTTACAAATGGGATTCATAGGATTCATAGCACCCTGTTCTTTGATCTTTTATGGTCTTTCGCTATTAAATGCAAGTAAATACACCCTTGGTGAAATACGTTACCTCGGTATTGGGCAATTAGTATTAGGAATAGTTAATTTGTGGATGATGGGATATGGATTATATTTTTGGGCAGTTGGTTTTGGCCTATTGCATATAGTTTACGGAATATTAATGTGGAGAAAGTACGAACGTTGAGTTATTAAATTAACGGAATGAAAAACCCGATTGAAAATCTAAATAAAATTTTTGACAGCCGCATTCGCCTGGGGGTAATGAGTGTTTTGATGGTGAACGAAGAAATTAGTTTCAACGACTTAAAACAAATGATGGAGGTAACAGATGGTAATCTTGCCTCCCATCTTATCAACTTAGAAGAAAATGGATTTATTAAAGTTCATAAAGGATTTATTGGCCGAAAAACAAATACCACCTATTCAATTACCAAGGCTGGAGAGAAGGCTTTTAAAGAACATGTGGAAGCATTGGAAAATATGATTAAAGGAGTGAAGTAAATTTTTTTTGTCAGAATACTTTGTATTTCAAAGTGCTTTTCATTAATGGATAGCGGGATTTTTCCTGGAAGAATTCGATAGGGAACCGATTATCAACATTTTTGGGAGTATAAAAAACGCTGTGTCAGTAATGAAAAAATTAATTGTATTATTTAATATGAACTCATTAATTAATTAAGAAATAAATACCCTTGTATAGTGGATATCATTGAAAATAAAATAGGAGGAATAGGTATTCACGAAAAAAGAAGCCATACAGTTCCGCTGCTTGAGATTCCCGAGCCTGTGCTTACGTTGCTGGTGAATAGGTTATTGATAGAGTATAATTGCTCTGAAACCATGCGCAACCTGGCCGACTGCCGGTTTTCGATTTCAAAAAAATGGAGAACCGTGCAGTCGTTTTTTAAGCTTTTGTGATAGCTGTTATTTTTATAAATTTTAACTGTACGAAAAATAAACTACATGAGAACGGAACGTATAAAAATTTACCTGGTCGTTGTTGGATCAATTCTGTTTAATTGGCTTTTTTGGAATGAGAAGATGGGTATTAATACAGCGATCTATGATCTTTTTCTACTCGCTTTTCTTTTTTATCTATACCCTGATGCCAGGCATTCTTCCACGGTGAGATGGCTACTTGCAGGCCATCTCATTTGCCTGGCTATGATCATCGTTCACAACACGCTCCTTAGCAAATTTGGATTTTGGATAACTC
>JANNEK010000431.1:0-10425 GCA_031378605.1 Chitinophagaceae bacterium
TTTAAGCCGAGTTTCTACCGGCATTAATAATTCCGAAAGAGGAACGGATGATTAACTTCTCAAAAATTTCTTTTTGTTCGGCTGGCGCCCGTTGCTCTTCCAATTGGCGGATATGGCTCATGGCATATTGTTGTATGGTAGTTAATGGAAGAACAATTCGTTCGCGCATTTGAATGGACAACTGCTCAACCGGGTAAGATGCCATTAGTTCATTTTTGCCAGACAATTGAAAAATATAGCGCTGTGTCAATTCAAATTCCTGGTATATACGATTCCAAATTTCTCCGTAACGAGGATCGTCTGCCAGGTAAGCAGTAAGCGGAAAAAAACATTTTTTCATTGCCATTTCACAATTATCCATTAATGTTTTAAAGAATAATGATTGCTGATATAATTTTTTAACCAAAGGTAATTTTCCTTTTTTATCTAATTGCTGCAACGCAATACCTACTCCATAGTAACCCGTTACATTTTGTTTCAATTGGCTCCAGGCTCCAACAAAGGGTATTGCCCGAAGGTCTTTTAAAGACAATCGGCTCGATCCGCCCCTCTTTGCAGGCCTGCTTCCTATATTTGTTTCGCTATAAAATTTTAAAGGACTTACTTCTGATAAATAGTTTAAAAATCCTTCATCATTTTTTAATTGTTGATAGGCCCCAAAACTTTCTACAGCAAGTTCCTGCAATACTGATTCTTCTTCATCAGTCAATGTTTTCTCCTGTTCCGAAAATAATTCATTGCTGATTCCTGCATTTAGCAATTGTTCAATATTATATTGTGCAGAATCGATGGTGCCAAAATTAGAGCTTACCGTTTGCCCCTGTATGGTTAATTGAATTTCTTTGTTAGCAATATTTTTTCCCATAGACGCATAAAACTTATGTGTTTTACCACCGCCTCTTGCCGGGGGCCCTCCCCTGCCATCAAAAAATACAACATCAATATTAAATTGTGCAGATATACTGGTGAGTTCTTCTTTCGCTTTATAAATACTCCAGTTCGCCATAAGGTACCCACCATCTTTGGTACCGTCAGAAAAACCAAGCATGATCGTTTGCTTATCCCCCAATTTCTTCAGGTGTTCACGATACACTTCATTACTATACAATTCGCGCATAATGGTTCCAGCCATTTTAAGATCTTCAATAGTTTCAAACAATGGAACAATATCAATATTCAATTCTTCTTTACTCCACCCACTCAGCATAAACAATCCAAATACTTCCAATACATTCAGTGAACTGTTACACTGGCTAATAATATATCTTTTACAACCTGCTACTCCATTATACTGCTGTATTTCCCGAATCGCTTTAATCGTTTGTAAAGTATCTTTCACCAACCCTTCTTCAAATACATGACTGCCCACATCATTTTTTGCAGATACCAGCATTTTTATTTTTTCTTCAGTTGAACGTGTTTGATAATCAACTGGAAGTGCTCCTGTTTTTTCGGCTATAGCTTCCAGTACTAAATTATGGACACTACTTTCCTGGCGTATATCGAGCGATGCAAAATGCAATCCAAATACTTCCACCTTATTTATTAAACTATCAACGAGGTGAAGAAATAATCCATTGTGCTGGTAAATAAGAATTTCTCGTATTTCATTTAATCGTTTAAGAATGTTTTCCTTACTAATTTCTGTACGATGCCCTGGAATGAAAATATTACTATACAATTGTTTTTCGAGGGAAGCCAAAATAGCATCAACTCCTTTAAAAGTAAGGCGCCGCTTCAACCGGCGCACATCTAAGTAATAACATTTAATAATGCTTCCTCTTAATCCGTCGGCTACCTGTAAAGAAGTAGAAGCTGTTACAAAAGGATTGCCATCTCTATCACCACCCGGCCAAAAACCCATATTAATTATAGGATTTTGAGGGTTCACTACATCAGGAAACTGATTCTTAAAAAAAGAAATAATTCTACCGGCGGCGGCATAAAAAACATTTTCGAGATACCAGATTAAACTAATCGCCTCATCGAACGGTGTAGGTTTTTTCTTATTCAGAAAAGGTGTTTTACCCAATTGCTGCAAGTATACATTAATCTGGCTGGTATTGTTATCGGACAAGGCCCTTGACAAATCATTAATAATACCCAGTACAGGCCCGGGATAAAATTGAGTAGGGTGAGCAGTAAGCACCATTCGAACAGCAAAATCTTTAAGTTTTTCGGATAGGGCTGACTGTGTGTCTGATTGAATGATCTCTGATTCCAACTGCTTCAGGGTTCCTATGCCATTCATATCGTTCACTTCCGTAAAAGCTGCATCTTCTAATGCATCAAATAAAACGACCTGCCTTTCTACATACTGAACAAATCTAAAAAGTAAGTCAAGCTTATCTTGCTCTTTTGTGTAAGAAGTATGTTTTTCAAAAAATTCCTGAAGAATTTGCGACGGGCTTTGTTTGCGCTTATACCCTTCTTCACAATTGTTCAACAGCATGGATAACAGAATTCCGGTTTTCTCAATTCGGTGAAAAGGAAGAGACGTAAATAAGCTATTGTATAATTGAAATTTAATAGCTACAAAATTTTTAAACTGCTGCACGCCCCTTGATGACTGATGATC
The DNA here is from genome assembly GCA_031378605.1 of Chitinophagaceae bacterium. Lineage (GTDB taxonomy): Bacteria > Bacteroidota > Bacteroidia > Chitinophagales > Chitinophagaceae > Endoryza. The sequence continues at coordinate 2,579 of JANNEK010000431.1, forward strand.
CATGATAAATTAAATTATTTGCATTTATTTTCAATTCTTTGCAAGCAGTAAAGAGTTATGAAATTACGCTGAAAAAATGAAAGAACCTCGTTTGCCATGGCATTCAAAACTCTATTAAAGCAGTAGAATTGTTTTTCTATTCCGAAAGTTTCGATTATTTGAACACTAACACTTGTTATATCATTTCCACATTTTAACTTAGCAATTCACATTTATGACAAATAGCACTATCTATACTTCCTTATCATCTCCGGTAACTGGTTCTGTGGTTACCATTACTACCATTATTACAGGCACAACCCGCTAAGGGTTACATAATTTCATATTACCATTGGGCTATTTGCTACAGAACCAGAAAATGGTTTTCCGTTTTAATTTATCCTTTCATTCTAATTAAAATATATCATGCAGGTTTTAAAATTTGGGGGCACATCAGTAGCCAACGCTGAAAACATAAATAAAGTAATTGCTATTGTACAACAGGCTTTAAAAAAAGACCGTACCATAATTGTTGTATCTGCTTTTGCGGGAATTACCGATACATTGTTGGCTGCTGCTTTATTGGCTGCTGGTGGCGATGAAACCTACAAAGAAAAATTACTAATTACCGAGCAGCGTCACCTGGAAGCAGTAAAACTTTTATTACCGGTAACTCATCAAAGTAGCGTTTTGAGCCTGGTAAAAAAACATTGTAATGAAATCGAAGATATATGCAATGGTATTTTTCTTCTGCATGAATTATCGGCCCAAACAAGAGATCGAATGATGAGTTATGGAGAACTGCTTTCTTCTCAAATAATTTCTCATAGATTTAAAACAGTGGGTACAGAAGCATCGTGGAAAGATGCCCGTGAATTAATTAAAACCGATTCAAACTTTGGGAATGCTTCTGTTGATTTTTTATCCACCAATAAAAATATTCAAAATTATTTCGGTACCACCGATCAATCGCTTTTTATAGTACCCGGGTTTGTATCCTCCAACGATAAAAATATAACAACTACACTTGGCCGGGGTGGTTCGGATTATACTGCTGCGATCATAGGTGCGGCACTTAATGCAACGGCTGTAGAAATTTGGACCGATGTAAGTGGAATGATGACTGCTGACCCCAGGCTGGTACCCAATGCAAAAATAATCCCTGATATTTCTTACCAGGAGGCAATGGAGCTAAGTCATTTTGGGGCAAAGGTGATTTACCCACCTACCATTCAGCCCGTCATGAAAAAAAGTATCCCGGTATGGATAAAAAATACATTTGCCCCATCCGATTATGGAACTTTAATTGAAAAAAATGTACAGAAAAACGGAAGTAGTGTTCGGGGAATTTCAAGCATGAATAAAATTGCGTTGCTTAGTTTAGAAGGAAGTGGCATGGTGGGCATTCCCGGTATATCAAAACGACTTTTTGAGGCAATGGCCAATGAAACAATAAATATTATTCTTATCACTCAAAGTTCTTCTGAATATTCTATTTGCGTAGCCGTTGATGAGGAAAACTCAGTTAAAGCAAAACAAGTGGTTGATAAAGCATTTGCTTACGAAATTGAAACCGGGAAAATAGATCCATTAACGATTGAGCATGGGCAGTCGATATTAGCTATTGTGGGCGATAATATGAAAAGTCACCCGGGTATTGCAGGTAAAATGTTTAATGTACTTGGTAAAAATGGTGTAAATATCAGGGCTATTGCACAAGGTTCTTCTGAAAGAAATATTTCGGCCGTTATTGTTACCCCCGACGTACCTAAAGCAATTAATGTATTGCATGAAGCTTTTTTCGAAGTTTCTTATAAACAGGTAAATTTATTTATTACCGGTGTTGGCAACGTAGGCAGTAAATTACTGGCACAATTACAAAAGCAAAAACAATACCTTCAACAACATCTAAAACTACAACTAAACGTCGCCGGTATCGCAAACAGTAAAAAAATGCTTTTTAAAGAGGAGGGCATCGATTTAAAAAATTGGAAAAATCAATTGGAAAATGCATCAACCATGAATCTTCAGGGTTTTGTAGATGCCGTAAAAAATAAAAATCTCCGTAATGCTGTTTTTGTTGATGTTACGGCCAATGAAGATGTATCGAAAATGTATGAACAATTATTAATGAAAAGCATTTCAGTGGTGGCGTGTAATAAAATAGCAGCCTCTTCTTCCTATGCTAATTATAAAAAATTAAAGGACCTTGCCCGTGAGTTCAACTGCTTGTTTCTTTTTGAAACGAATGTAGGTGCAGGGTTACCCGTTATTGGTACGCTTAACGATTTAATAGGTACCGGCGATAAAGTAAACCGAATAGAAGCAGTATTAAGTGGCACGCTCAATTTTGTATTTAATAATTATACCGGAGAGCGAAATTTTTCAGACGTTGTAAAACAGGCACAGGAAGAAGGCTATACCGAACCCGATCCCCGCCTGGATTTGAGTGGTACAGATGTAATGCGCAAGATCATGATTCTGGCAAGGGAAACCGGCGAAAAACTAGAAATGGAACAAATAGAGAACAATTCGTTTTTGCCTGAATCCTGTAACAATGGAACGGTGGAAGATTTTTATAAAGCAATGGTACATGAGGAAGATCATTTCAAAGCCATTTATAAAAAAGCAAATGATGCGGGTAAGAAATTAAAATTTGTTGCATCGTATCAGTTATCTGTTTCTGGCGATGAACCAGGTAAAGCATCCGTAGGATTAAAACATATCGATCCGCAACACAACTTATACCATTTATATGGCAAAGACAATGTAGTATTGTTTTATACCGATCGTTATCCTGAACAACCTCTTGTTATAAAAGGAGCCGGCGCTGGCGCGGAAGTAACAGCAAGTGGTGTGTTTGCAGATATTATGAGAACAGTGAATTCGTGAAAGTGAATAGAGAATAGAGAATAGTAAAAAGTAAAAAGTAAAAAGTAAAAAAATAAATTAAAAAATTAGTATAACAAAAGATGATTATTAATCGAAGGCTTCAGGCTCATTGATACTGACTCATGGCTTCTGGCTCCTGACTCATGGCTCTGGCTCATTGATACTGACTCATGGCTTCTGGCTCAAGGCTACTGGCTCATGGCTTCTGGCTCCTGACTATACACAACTAACTATTTGCTATTGAAAATAATTTGAATGAAAAAACTAACTGTTAAATGTCCGGCAACAATAGCCAATATCGTTTGTGGGTTCGATGTGTTGGGTATGTGTTTAAACGATCCTTTTGATACGATGGACGTTTTTTTGCTCGACGAAAAAAAAATAATCATTAAAAGTGCAGACGGTTATCCTTTACCTGAAGATCCATTATTAAATACAGCGGGAGCACCCCTGGTAGAGATGCTGAATGAATTGGGAACAAATAGTGGCTTTGAAATTCTTATCCACAAACATATTAAACCAGGCAGTGGACTTGGTTCAAGTGCGGCAAGTGCAGCAGGCGCTGTAGTTGCCGCCAATGAATTATTGAACAATCCCTTCTCAAAACAAGATTTAGTGCGCTTTGCAATGTTTGGCGAAAAAGTAGCAAGCGGTGTAAAACATGCCGATAATGTAGCTCCTTGTATCTATGGTGGAATCACGCTTATCCGGTCTGTTCATCCGCTCGATATCATTTCATTAAATGCACCTCGGTTGTATATTACTGTTGTACATCCTCAAATTGAAGTGAAAACATCCGATGCCCGGCAAATACTTCGGAAAGACGTTCAATTGAAAGATGCCATTAAGCAATGGGGTAATATTGCCGGGTTAGTTGCTGGTTTTATGAAGAATGATTACGATCTCATCGGTCGTTCGCTGGAAGATTTTATTATAGAACCCGTGCGCAGTATGTTGATACCAGGCTTTGAGGAAGTCAAAAAACGTTGCAAAAAAGCGGGTGCATTAGGAGGTGGAATTTCCGGAAGCGGTCCTTCCATTTTTATGTTGAATCAAGATGAAACTATTGCATCGGAAACAGAAGAAATAATGCAGGATGTTTTTTCAACATTAGGTATCGACTACAAAACTTATGTAACTAGCGTAAATACAGAAGGGGTACAAGTAGTCAAAAGGGAATAATGACTGAATAGCTTTAGAAAAAGAAATTAGTAGTAAGAATAGTTAGTTATTCAATTTTCAAATCGAGATCATTTTACACTATCCTCTTTCATTCCTAATTCTGTATTCTGACCTTTGTATTCTTAACTTTACATCATCAATGAACTATTATAGTCTAAATAAAAAATCGCCCACTGTAAATTTTAAAGAAGCAACAATTAAAGGATTAGCTCCGGATAAGGGGCTGTATTTTCCTGAACAGGTTCCTTTAATCGATGTAAACTGGTTAAAAAATATTGAATCGATACCCAATGAAGAAATCGCCTTCCAGGTTATTCGCCCATACGTTGGAAATACGATTTCAGAAGAGGATCTTCTAACAATAGTAAGTGAAACTGTAAATTTTCCTATTCCATTAATTTCGGTTACTGATAATATTTATTCGCTTGAATTATTTCATGGCCCTACACTGGCATTTAAAGATATTGGCGCACGTTTTATGAGCAGGTGCCTTTCTAAATTTGTTGCACAGCAAGATAAAAAAGTAACCGTACTCGTTGCTACCTCCGGCGATACAGGTGGCGCTGTAGCCAATGGTTTTTACAATATGCCCGGAATTGATGTCGTTATATTGTATCCATCAGGCAAAGTAAGCAGTGTGCAGGAAAAGCAATTAACAACGCTCGGAGGAAATATTCATGCATTGGAAGTGGGCGGCAGTTTCGATGATTGCCAACAGTTAGTTAAACAAGCCTTTGCTGATAAAGAACTCAATCAAAAATTATTCCTTACTTCAGCAAACTCTATTAATGTGGCCCGGTGGTTACCACAGCAATTTTATTATTTCTTCGCTTATAAGCTTTGGAAAAATAAGGATATGCCACCTGTGATAAGTGTACCCAGCGGAAATTTTGGAAATATTTGTGCAGGTATACTGGCTCACTTGTCTGGTTTGCCGGTTAAACATTTTATTGCTGCGTGCAATGCGAACGACACGGTTCCAAGATATCTTCAAACATCTCAATTCCTTCCTCATCCTGCTATCGCAACATTATCCAATGCAATGGATGTTGCTGACCCAAGCAATTTTGTAAGAATCCTGGAAATATTTCATCATCAGTTTGCTGATCTAACCAATAAACTCAGTGGTTGTAGTATAACCGATCTGGAAACAGTAAATGCCATAAAAGAAATAGTTGAAAAAGAGCATTACCTGGCCGATCCCCACGGTGCGGTGGCTTACCTTGCCCTGCAACGTTATCTTCAAAAACATTCCGGAACACAGGGAATCTTTTTGGAAACAGCACACCCGGTTAAATTTCCTGAAGCCATTGAACTGGCAACCCAACAGCAAGTACCCGTTCCAGAGAGTTTAGCCGCTTTATTGCTAAAAGATAAAATAAGTACCCGCTTATCTTTTGATTACCCTGATTTTATAGACTTCCTCTACAAGATAAATTGATCTTAAACAATAATTTCATGTTCCCAAATATTTTGAATTGTGAGTAAATCAACCGTATTTGTGCGTCTAAACAAACCATAATGAAAAAATTCCCGTTGCTTTTTATTCTTTTGATGGGTGCATCTCTAATTTATGCAAAGGATGAAGATTCCATAAAATTGATGGAGAAAAGAATTGCTTTTTTTACAGATTCTGTACATAAGGCAATGAAATGGGAACAAGGTTCCATCTCTATTAGTGGCAATGCAGTAAAACTAAATATACCTAAGGGTTTTAAATTTTTGAATGCAACACAAAGCCAATATGTACTCGAAGATCTTTGGGGTAACCTGGAGGATAAATCAGTATTGGGCATGATTTTCCGTGAAAACCTGAATCCACTTGGTGATACCACCTGGGCCTATATTGTAACCTTTGAAAAAATGGGGTTTGTAAAAGATAATGATGCCGATGACATTAAGTACGATGAGTTACTAAAAGAATTGAAAGAAGATTCAAAAAAAGCAAATGAAGAACGGGTAAAACAGGGAATTGGCAGATTTGAGTTGATAGGTTGGGCACAAAAACCCTATTATGATAAAAAAAATAAAGTATTGCATTGGGCTAAGGAATATCAATCAGAAAATTCTGAAGAACATACGCTTAATTATGATATACGGATACTCGGTAGAAAAGGAGTATTGTCGCTAAATGCGGTTGCTGGTATCAGTCATTTACCTGAAGTAAAATCAAATATTGACCAGGTTCTTAAGATGGCTGAATTTACAGAAGGGAATAAGTATACTGATTTTAAACCTGGTACTGATGAAATTGCAGCATGGACCATCGGAGGATTGGTGGCAGGAAAGGTATTGGCAAAAGTTGGCCTATGGGCAATATTTGCAAAATTCTTTAAATTAATTCTTATCGGAATAGCTGGAGTTGGAGGAATAATTTGGAAATTTATTACTGGAAAAAGGAAAAAACGGGAAGAACAATACACCCCTGTTACCAAAGAAGAAATAGATTCAACTATTTAGTATAAAAAATTGAAAAACCACCCTTCCGCCGGTTGGGTGGCTTTTGTATTGAGCTATATTACTTATATCAATCCCGCTAATTCGAGGCTTTTCTTTCTTAGTTTTCGAATTTCTAAATCCTCAATGATTGGTTCCGGCGTAAGTATTATCGAATTATTATTTTCCCTCCACCAATTGCTTTTTTGCAATTCTTTAAAATTAATAACTCCAATTAAATATTTACGATCTGAATCTGAGTGCCATTCTTCAATCCATTCAAAACGGTCTTTAGGTACATATATAAGATCATCAAAGCTCACATATATTTTTAAATAAAAGTCGTTCGTTAATTGATGTGGCTGGTGATGATACAATTTTTTATATTCGTAATGATAATCGTAGCGCAATGCAGCAATATCACTTAATACCGCAGAAGCTGTTGGAAAACTTCCTGCCCCCTTACCATAAAAAAATTGTTTGTCGGCAAATCCACTTTCAATGACTACGCCATTGTATTCATTTTTTACAAAAGATAAAGGCTCATCGGTTTTTACAAACTGTGGCAGTACAAAGGCTGCCACTTTTCCATTTTCTAATTTTTTTGCCTGCGCGATTAATTTTATATCATAATGCTTTTCCCTTGCCACTGCTGCATCCGCACCTTGAATGCTTTGAATACCGGTAAACAATAAGTCATTGGGATGGCTGACTATTCCATAAGCATGGGCTAATAATAGTGTCCATTTATTAGCGGCATCATATCCTTCTATGTCCAGTTTAGGATCAGCTTCAGCAAATCCTAATTGTTGAGCCAGTAACAATGCCTCTTTAAAACCTAATTTCTCTTCAAACATTTTTGTGAGAATAAAATTAGTGGACCCATTTACAATTGCCCGGATAGAATGCAATAAATCGTTGTCGTAATACTCTTCCAGGTTACGGATCACCGGTATAGAGGCACAGGCAGAGGCCTCATATAAAACAGCCAAACCGGTTTCTTTTTGCAGTTGTAACAATTGAGGTAAATGTTCTGCCAGCATTTTTTTACTGGCACTGACTACATGTTTTCCATTTTTTAAAGCTACCGATACAATTTCAAAAGCTGGTTCGCTTTCGTTGATTACCTCAACGACTACATTGATCTCTGCATCGTTTAAAATTTCATTTTTATCAGTCGTAAATAACGCATCCGGTGCATTTCGCTTTTTATTCGGATTCTTAATACAAACTCTTTTTATGTTCGCTTTTAGGGAAGGGGTTTGCTGCAATACTTTATACAATCCTTCGCCAACAACTCCAAATCCAAATAAACCAATCGTTAATTGCTTTTGTGTTTCCATTTTATTCGTTCACTA
>JANNEK010000202.1:0-1789 GCA_031378605.1 Chitinophagaceae bacterium
TCTTTGATAATTTACAGGTGGTGCATACAAGGGGACCTGTTTTGGAGGAAACGCATTACGGAGCTTGGGGTAATGTTTTAAAAGGCATCTCAAGTGAAGCGGCACTTAAGCTACCAAACAAATACAAGTATAACGGTAAGGAAGAACAGAATAAGGAGTTTGCTGATGGCTCGGGGCTTGATTTGTTGGATTATGGGGCAAGGATGTACGACCCGCAGATTGGAAGGTGGCATGTTGTGGACCCTATGAGTGAAAAGATGAGGAGATGGAGTCCTTACAACTATGCTTTTGAGAATCCATTAAGATTTATAGACCCTGATGGAATGAAAGCTGATGATTGGAGAAATAAAGATGGGCAATTGGTTTATGATACAAAAGCAAACAACGGAAAAGGAGGCTATACTCAAAATGCCACAGAACAAGATAAAAAGATGGGTGCTTCTTTGCAAGAAACAAAACAAGGCCGAAGTCAATTTAAAGTATTAACTACGTCGACTGAACAAACAAAAGTCATTTATGACAATACAACTGTGAAAAAAGATGAGGACGGGAAATATTCATTAGGAGAGACTGTGCCAACGAAATTCACTGGTAAGGTAAAAGATAAAAACATTGTAGTTCAAGAATATACTGTGACGATTTACACAAAAGCCATCGAAGAAATGAAAGCTGATGTTGATAAAGGAGAAGTTCATACAACAGGTAATCAAACTATTTCTAAAGATTTAACAATTTCTAATATAACTTCTTCTGTGTTTGGTCACGAAATTGACCATACGACTACTGCCAATATGGATAGATATCTCAAAGGAGTTGGAGGTCCGGAAGCTGCAGAATCGCACGCAGAAAAAATTGGAGCTAAGATTATTGAACAAATAAAATCAGCAAAAAAGGATAATTAATTTTTATGAAGGCATTTTTTTTAATTACATTAAGCTTTATTTATACAGGGCAATTTGTATGCTGTCAGGAGGTAACAAAACAGGAAATTTACACTAATTGGACTAACTCAAATAAATCTATAACTAAACAAGAAATTCTGTCTCTAATAAAAAATAAAGACTTTGACTCCGCAATAAAAAATCTAACAAGAACAAATATTGATACGTTTGTTTTTTTTAAGATTGCTTCGATTGGGGCGATTAACAAAAATGACTTGCCAAATTATAGATGCTATTTATTTTGGCAATCTAATGGTAAATTTTTTGCTCAACAATTTACAGACAAAATGACAAGTCGAAGTTTTCTGATTGACGAGTCACCTTTAATGTCCTTTTTTATAGAAAATAATAATAAACTAAAACGCGATTATATTATGCCTCCAATATATTCAGCTAAAAGAGAAGGAACAAAAATTGAATATGAGAGTGCTATACAATTTCACGAAAATAACTATATTGTATTTTGTCAGCTTGGTAAAAAATTCAAATCAATTCAATTTGGACAGAGTTATTTCAAGGATGAGAAAAGCCTTTTTTATTTAGATAACATATCAACTTTTTCATTCCACTGGTTCACAATTGCTGAAGCTGAAATAAAGATACTGAGAGAAAAATTTCCTAGTTGATTTTTTTAGTGAGCTAATACCTTACGCAGCTCGCGCAAGAATGCCCCCAATAGCGCAAGCATGTAAAAAGTAAGCCTGGCGCAAGCGTCTCGCTTGTGCCATATACATATAATCTTTATCTTGGCTGCATGAGCAGGTTGTATAAGTTTGGCGATTAGGACAAATTGTATTTTTTCGATTTTGCGGTTGTGTATTGGATTTATTTATTTGTACAATAGATGG
>JANNEK010000096.1:0-11801 GCA_031378605.1 Chitinophagaceae bacterium
TACCTTCTTTACAATCTATCATTGGAGATATTGATATTTATCTGCTGGATCAAATTCTAAAAGGAAGGTATAAAAAGGATGAACTTCTTTTAGATGCAGGTTGTGGCAATGGTAGAAATCTTACATGGTTTTTGCAAAATAACTTAATGGTGTACGGTATCGATAGAGATTTAGTGGCGATCCAGGATTTGAAAGAAAGGGTTGCTGATTTGGACACCGCGAAGTTAATGGTTTCCGAAATTGAAAATACTCCATTCGCCGACAACTATTTTGACCATATCATTTGTAGCGCCGTTTTACATTTTGCTAGGGGAAAGGAACATTTTCAACGCATGTGCGCCGAATTGGTGAGGGTATTAAAGCCGAATGGGTCGATTTTCATTCGAATGACTTCTAATATTGGGATTGAAGATAAAGTGGTTCTGATTGATGATGGAGTATACTTTTTGCCTGACGAGTCTACCCGCTTTTTATTAACCAAACCACTTCTTGCTTCCTTTATGAAACAAAATCAGTTATCATTTCTGGAGCCATTGAAAACAGTAAATGTGGATGATATAAGATGTATGAGTACATTGGTTTTGCAAAAGTTTAGCTAACGGGATGATGTTGGATTTCTATCTTGAAAAAATACTCCCTCTTTTATAGCAATTTATTTTTTAAGAATTCTTGCCTGAATAATAGTTGCTATTACCTGGATCACCCCCATTGTAATAAACAAAGCATTAAAAGAAATAAAGTGTATAATAAGTCCTCCGCAAATAATAGCAATGCCGGTAACTATTTGTGATTGACCGGTAGCTAATCCCCAGGCAAAAGTATCGTGCAATGCGTTCATGTTTCTTGCATAAAGTGCATCCCAGGCAGGGGTAACAATTGCTTCTGCAATGCCTAATCCGGCTTGTACAAAAAATAAATGCCAGGGGGAAGAAACAAACAGGTATCCAAAAGTCAGTACTGCATTAAGCGCATAACCGAAAACCATCACTTTTTCTTTATATGTTTTTCCGTTAATAAGTTTGCCTACTATAATATAACAGATACCCGTCATCACAAGATAGATTGCCCATGCCCAGGTAATATCAAGAATATCTCCACCTACTCTTTCTGCAAATACAGCAAATAGGGGCCCTAACATCCCTTCCCCAAAATACCAGAGGTTTGCTCCAATTAAAAGAATTTTAGTGGCTTTTGATAATTGCATAATCAGTCTAAAAATTTACTCAAGATAGTGTAGTAAATGAAGATTGATCGAACTCATTTGAAAACTCTACTAATAAAAGGATATTAATTTGCGGGTTCAATTTTGGGAAACAGAAGAGTAGTTCAAAAAAACTTAATTGGTTTTTCTGATTAAACTATTTTCAATTGTATTAAATTTTATTGATACAATTCGTAATACATTTTGCGTAACGGAATTATTCTCTTTTATGTAGAAATAATAATAATTTTCCTCAATAAAAAACAGGTGATTATTTTAAGTTTTTATGAATCGTTGAACGATTTTTTTTCCGTTAATACGTAAATGAAGAAAATATACCCCCGATTGCAGCCTGGACGTATTAATTTCTGAAACCCTTCCTGTTATCCTTGACTTAATTACCAGTTGTCCCAGCGCGTTATAAACTGCCAATTCTGTACCAGGTGTGATGGAACTTCCGGAAAAAAGATTTAATTGTTCCCTCGTAATAGTAGGATATAATTTTATTTCATAAGGAGCAATTTTTATCCTGTATAATTTTGCTGCAGGAACAGGTTGTTTACCGTTACCCTGACCCTCATAACTGAAATTTAAAATCTGGTCTCCTCCCTTTTCAAAAAAACTAATAGTGATGGCATGTTTTCCTGCTTTCAGGCCTATTCTTCCCGAGCTTTCCGAAGCTGCATGCAAACCATCATTGTTTATCAAATTTAAATCTCCAATAAATAACTTACTGCCATCATCCGAATTTAAATAGAAGGTATAGTATCCGTCGATTGGTATTTCCAAAAAACCCGTAAATTTTAAAGCAAAATTATCTTGCTGTTCAATAGGAGAGAAACTAATGTTATCAATCGATCCGGATTTTACAGGAAAGATCGACCCAAAATCTGGCAAGTAATTCCAGTCACCTTCGTAATATTGGTAATCTAATCCATTGATAGTATTCGTTGGGTTTTCAGGTTCCCTTAATTTACCTGGCTCTACAACACCATATACCATTACTTTATTTGAAAACGTAGACGCATATACTTTTCCGTTAGCAATTGTTGGAGAACAAAATTTTGCAAACTTTCCAAGACGATCGCGGCTTGTTAACTGTTCGCTGTTCCATAATTCACGGCTAATATCAGCGGCATCAAATGCACGAAGCATTCCATCTACAGTTGCATGATTAGCATCTTCTGTAGTTGGTATAGTTGACCAAAGTATTGCCGATCCAGGGGTATTTCCATTTGCAGAAATGGAAAGCATGGAACCAGGCATTCCCTGGTTGGGGGCCTGCGGGCCAAGCATAGCGGGTATAATATTAAATTTCCCGTTTATAATTCTAAACGCTTTTAATTTATCGTATTCAGACCACCAATAAGTTAAACCTGTTCCAATAGCGTCGGACAAGTAAACAGTTGAACCATGTAAATGACCATTAAAGGTTTTAAAACTTTGGAGGTTGGTATCTTTTGCTGCATTAAACTTCCCCATATTATCACGATTAACCAAATACAATACTCCTTCTTTTCCGCTACCGGTTACTAAATTAGTTCCTGGAATTAAAAGGGCTCCATCGCTCCCAAGATCAAGATCAACCTGATCAAGGTAAGCCTGATTGTACGGTGCAAAATAATCAATCACCTGCAGTGAATTTCCGTTTGGTCTTAGCCTTAGGAAGCAATCGCCGTAATCTTTGCCAGCCGGATTGAAAGCACCATTACCCGTTATAACATACAGATCACCGGTAGTATCGATTGCCGGACCCTGCCCCGACATCCAGATACCACCTTCATCACCATTAGGGGTAGTATTAAAAACAATTTTTTGTGAAAGATCTGTTGCATCATAGCCGAAAATCCAACCATGATATGGGGGTGTATCACAATATCCCGCATAACAGATATACAGAATCCCTTTTGATACCACCAATGCAGATCGCTGATTTTCGTAAGCGCTATTGAAGAGAATAGTTCCATTGGTTCCACCAACTCCTGTCCCAATAGCAGTTCCCTGAATAATTTTGGGCGAACCATTTTTTTCAACACCGGTAATTAGATCGAGCATATGTATGCGGTCAATATACTGCCCGTTTTCTTTTGTTTTTGCCACCAGGTAAATAGTCTTGGTAGAAAGATCAATAAAAGGCGTACTCAAAATTCCTATTTCTATCTTTATATCGTTGTATTCTCCGCAGGCTTTTCCAATAATAGGGTCGGGCATAGGAACCGAGGGCCCAAGGTTTACCTTCCACAGAGGAGTCGAAGACTCAGCAGCATTGTCCGCATCAAAAGCATAAACATCATTATGCATCGTAGCAATTAATAAAACATTGCGAACACCTTTGCCTGGAATTTCCAGGGCATTTATATATAACGGTTGTGCATATGCGTGACCTATAACCGGGTACTCAAATAGTTTTCCAAAAGAATAGGGAACTACATTACTGGTGTTTAAGATTGTTTCATTTAAGTTGGCGCCAGTTCTTGCAAAGTCATTATGCTGGGTTAGCACATTTACCTGGCAATTTGTACCAATCCAGGAAAACAGTATAACTAACAAAAAATTTTTTTTCATATTGACAGAATTGATATATAAAAATAGACTTTTTGCTGGATTTGTGTACCAGACTTCTTGACTAAATTTAGCAAATAAGATTAAAAGATTAAACAACCGATCAACCGAACTTGCTTAAGTTGTTTTAGTAGATATTCATTAACGAGTCTATGAGTTATTCATTCCCATGATTTAGCCTGCTTTTATATAAATTGAATTACCACCAGATTTTTAAATAGATTACTGATTGTACCGCCAACGTTTGGATAATATTATACATATCCGTAGTAACCTGAATATTGTTTAATTTTATTTTTTAAGTATTGTTGTGAATGAAAAAGAAATACTGCACAATTTTTTTCCTGGTTACGCTGGTTTGTTTTTTTGAATAATAGATTGGTCAAACGGATCAATGGATACAAAATGATTCGACTGGAGCAACTCAAAAAAACTATTTGAAATTTTTCCACTATCTTTCTTCCCTAAAACCAAAACTTGCCATGAAACAGATTGTAAACCCCCGAATGATTTTTGTTGTTTTAGTAAGTCTAATGCTTCCTGCATTCGCACATACCCAGGTAATTCAAACCAATGTAAAAAATCCTTCAGTTGATTATGATAGGTTAGCCAAAATTGATGATATGGTAAATGAGTATATCAAAAAAAATTGGTTAACAGGCGCTGTATCAATTGTTATTAAGGATAATCAGCTTGTTCAATATAAAGGATATGGACTGGCCGATGTAGCCACTAAAAAGCCAATGAAAAATGATGCTATCTTCCGCATCATGTCGCAAACCAAAGCAATTACAAGTGCCGGCATTATGATTTTGTATGAACAGGGTAAACTTTTATTGGACCAACCTATTTCAGCCTTTATTCCGGAATTTAAAAATCAGACAGTTTTAGATAAATTTAATGATACAGATACAACTTATACAACGGTGCCGGCTAAACGTGATATTACATTCCGTGATTTGTTAACCCATACCTCAGGTCTTGATTATACCGATATCGGAAGTTCCAAAGTAGAGGCGATCTATACAAAGAATCGTATCCCTTCAGGATTGGGGTATTTTGATGAAAGTTTACTCGAACGAATGAAAGCAATGGGCAAATTGCCTTTGTCTTTTCAACCTGGAACGAAATGGCAATATGGATTAAATTCTGATTTACTGGGATGTTTAATTGAAGTGATCAGCGGAATGACCCTCGATGATTTTCTTAGAAAAAATATTTTTCAACCACTGGGTATGAAAGATACTTATTTTAATGTGCCTGCTTCTAAGGCAGATCGTTTGGCAACGGTATATACTGAAGATTCTTTGCAAAACATTATTAAGTGGAGTCATGAGTTTCGTAGAATCGATCCAGATTATCCAACTATGAAAAAACGTTATTTCTCCGGGGGTGCGGGACTTTCATCAACTGCTTTTGATTACGCTGTTTTCATGCAACTTTTTTTAAATGGAGGAAAATATAATGGCCATCAGGTATTGTCGAAAAGAACGGTTGAACTAATGACCAGCGGGCAATTGAATGCCGGTATTTTTGGTGACGACAATATGGGTTTAGGGTTTGGAATTGCTTCTGAAAAATCTGGTGCAAAGGGCCCGCGCAACGCAGGTTCTTTTTCATGGGGTGGTTATTATGGAACCACTTATTGGGCCGATCCAAAAACTAAACTGGTTTGCTTATTTATGACCCAGCAGTCACCTAACAGTCATGGAGATGTGGAATCAAAATTTGAAGCCATGGTGTATTCGAGCTTAAAGTAAGTATTCCTCATTGTACATTCCTTTTGCGAATTACAATGGAGAATTTTTTCGAAATTATTTTTTATTACTCTTTATTCAATGAGAAATAATTTCAATGTCTTTAGTTGATTCAGGAAACCAAACTGTCATTTCTCCCTTACGAGATTGACCAAGCAATAATAGGGGATAGCAGTAAATGTTTTACGGCTGGTTGTTACACTGTTTTCTGGTGTATTTGAAACTACTATGGGGGTTATGGAATTCTTAACGGCGGCTTCATTCAATAAATCAGGTTTGTAAACCGTTGAAAAAATTAAGTTTTTTGGTAAAACGAAATTTTTCTGGGAATGATCAATCTGGTTATTGTAAGTTATTATTGAATTTAAAAATCGAGTTGAGATATTATGCCTGCACTATTCATGCTTCTTATTGGATGTAAACCTTCTGGAAGAAATACGGAACAACATGATGTTTATTTTGGAATAGGGGAAACCGTTAGTGATTTAATTCCAGAGGTTCTTGCTTTTTGGCCGGAGGCAAAAGGTAAATTGCATATTGATGCATGGAGGGCGGTAACCAGTGTTGACGGTTTTGCTGTTTCAGTAATTCAAAAAAAGAATTTGAATCAACTTAAAAAAACCAGTTTGTTTTTTATTAATCTGGGGGGATATAAAAAAGACGAATTTGAAGAATTTCACTATAAGATGATAGTTGCTGCGGTAAATAAAGGAGGAGCCATTCAGCAATCAAAGAAAACAGCTTTTTACCGGCATACTGGTTTTGAAGGTGCCACTTCTCATATAGATGATAAATATGGTATTGATGTGGATGATATCCATGAAATAGACGATTTGCTGGGTGAAGAAAGCAAAAAGCAGTTTAGTATTTATTTAGATGATTCTACCAAAGAGCTGGCTGAAGATGAATTACATCTCGGGTATTTTAAGTTGAGCTCATTTCAATAATTTACACAATCAATTCATCAATTCATTTTTGATATTTACAGAATACTGATTTGCATAATAGCTAATTGAATTTCGTAAATGATAGATAGATTAGATGATTACAAGAATAAAAAGAGATTATGGCAATGACATCGGATTACAAAGCTCAAAAAATAACCTCTTCTATTACCGTTGATGGTAATATTAAAAAAGAAATCTGGCAAAATGCCCAATGGAGCCATCGGTTTATAGATATGGTAACTGCCGGTTTAGGTATGTACAATACTCAAACGGCTATCCTTTGGAACGAAACACATTTATATATCGCCTTTATTGCCGAGGAGCCATTTGTTGAAGCAATACAAACCGAACGAGACAGCATTATTTTTTTGGAAAATGATTTGGAGGTTTTTATAGATGGTGGTGATTGCTACTACGAATTGGAAGTAAATGCAGCGAATACTGTATATGAAGTATTCTTTATTTGGAAGGATGCGTTTACTAAAGGCAGCAAATTTGATATACCACAATTTGATCTACACAATATAAATGCGTATACTTTCGGCGGCGACTACGACCGGAGTGGTGCTACATTTTGGAAAGGCAATCATCCACGTGGGATCCGATGGGCATTTACAAATTATGATTTGCCTGGTTTGCAAACTGCGATACAGATAGAGGGAACGCTAAATGATAACAGCGATATTGATAAGTGCTGGAGTTTGGAAATCGCAATTCCCTGGTCAAGTCTTGGGTTATTAGCCAATGGTCGAAGTATTCCACCCGCAAATGGTGATACCTGGACTATGTTTTTAGGTCGATTTCAAAAATTGATGACAGGTGGAAAAGAAGTACAACCCCATCCCGCAACCGCTTTGAATAGTCATGGAATCTATGATACTCATTTGCCGGATAAATGGAGTAAGATTGAGTTTGTTTCTTAGAGGCTGTCTAAAAATGATTTTATATTTTTTTGTATAGCCGCAGATTCGCAGATGTAGTACATAAAAGTTATCCTAATTAAGGTTTTTAATCTGCGAATCTGCGGCTTATATTATTAGAAATATGAATTTTAGACAGGTTCTTAACTAATGAATTTTATTTACGAATAAAATAGTATTCATTTGCGACTTAATGAGTATAAGGCAGGCGAAACGCGTATATGGACTAAGCTTATCATGTGTTGAGTGGCAACGAATACAAGAAAAGGCAGGTGCGTTTTTTAAGAAGGATCAGTATCAAGCTCTTTAATTTGTTTAATATATGCCTTTGGTAACACAAGTGATTTTAAAAACCAATCAAGCTTAATTGTTCTACTTAATTTATACAAGAAAAGAATAGGGCTTAATAAAGAAAAATTTCCCATGTTCAATAAGTTCTTTGCAAAAGCAGGAACTACTAATTTCTGTGATTCTAATAATAAATAATAGCGCAACCACCCAAGATGTTTTCGGTATTGTTTGAAAAGATCCTCGGTATACTTGCTTTTTACAAGATCATTTTGAAGATGTTCATTGCGCATTACTGTCCATTCTTTATAATTGGCAGGTAACTGTTTTAAACCCATACGGAGACCAACCCTGTTAAATACATCAAATAATTCTTCTTTTTCCGCGTCTGTCATTTTTCTTTCCAATAGTTCAAAAGATGCTTGTGAGTAATGGATCAACATAAAAAGTACATCCCGATAGGCCCAGTCGGGTATCTGGCTACCTCTATTATTTTCTACAGCCGCATGTATAGACGCTATTTTATCAATTGTTTTATGAGCAGCCTCTTTTTCAGCAAATATTATCTGTCGGGCATACATCACCGTTGAAAATAATCGCCCCAATGGATCCGCCGGTAGCTTGCCGGTAAAATAAAGCCAATCCACGGCCTTGTTCAAAGCAAACTCTGCGGAGGCTCCAGCAAAAACAAAGAGAACAGTATCTCCCTTTCCCCATATTCTGCGTACGATTGATTGCTTAGCGACATAAAATTCCATAGGGTAAAAATAAAATAAACAGAGGGAACCTGGCGATGTTTCCTTTTATTTAACAGGTTGAACGAACATAGTGATCCATTACTTGACGGATACTGCAGCAACTATTCTTCGGATTGCCTCATTGGGCGTCAAAGAAGGTAAACCGTCTTTAATATTCCAGCCAGTAAATACAACTACAATATCATACTCAGGTATGATGATGGGCCACTGCCCACCGAATCCTGAACCAGCCCAGGCCTGTTTTGAATAGTCTTTTCCATACGCATATAACCACCATTTATAACCGTATTGAATAGCAGACGTCACTCTTGTAAAAGCACTTACAGAGGCCTTTACCCATTCTTTAGTTACGATCTGCAGCCCATTCCAGTTTCCTTCTCTTAAAAATAAATAATAAATTTTAGCGAGGTCGGTGGCTTTTAAATACAAACCACCTTCAGTGTCTGCCAATCCATAAGGTATCCTTTTCCAATAATATTCGGTAATGCCAAGTGGTGAAAAGAGATATTGAGCTGCATATTCTTCTATATCTTTTCCGGTTGCTTTACTGAATATATATGCAAGCAGTTGGGATGCCCCGCTATTATAGTTAAATAATTTACCAGGTTCGTTACTCATTGGCCTGTTGATAACGTATTGTATCCAATCAAAACTTGCTTCCATTATTGTGCAGTCGTTCCTTGGGTCATTATAATCAACCTGTTCATTCCAGTCGAATCCAGCGGTCATTGTGAGTAAATGTTGTAATGTTATTTTTCTTTTTCGCTCATCGATATCCTTTATAAGAGTAGTATCAAAAAAACTCAATACAGTTGTTGATAATGCCGGAAACTCGTTCCTCGCCATTGCTACTCCAATAATTACCGAAGTAATTGTTTTGGAAACAGATTGAAGACTATGTAAATCCCCTTTATGATAATATGGATGCCACCAGGGATTATAGTAATTGTAAGGGCCACCAGGGTCATGCGGATTTAATGCACTTTTTATTTGTAGACTGTCGCCGTATAGTTTATAGTAATCATTTGAATATTTTTTTTGATAGACTAATTTACCATGTCGGGTCACCACCATATCATCGATGGGTCCGTATTTTCCATTAGCAATATCTTTATCAAAAGCTTTCAAAGAATCTGAATTCATTGATTGAGATTCCGCGCTTGCAACAGGCCAATCCTTTAAAGGCCATTGTGGTTGGCTGAATAATGTAGGCGGAATAAAAATGAAAATTGAGAATATAAATAGTCTCCCATTAAAAGTCATAAAGTTGATTTTTATAAAGGTATCTTTTTTCGTGTAGCTCAATCACTTGTGCTCGTAATTTTTCTAATACCCCAAAACCACATCTATATACCAGGATAAATATTCTGCTACGATGTTATGGTTTGGCTACAAAATTGCATACATATGAAAAAGCTCCTATGCGAAAACTATTGCTGTTTGCCTATGCAGTCCTTCATTATGCTATTGTGTCGGCCACTAATCCTGTACTATGTTTTACTGATTTAATATCTGGCCCTTCTACGGGTAATAGTGATAATTCTCAACCAGGTCAAATCGCCGGGCAGGATGGAGCTATTGTAACGCTTTGGGGTAAACGTTTGGGTAGTGCACAAGGAAGTTCTCAGGTACTGGTGGGTGGTCAATCGGCCCGGGTATACAGTTGGGGCAATGCTGTTTCGCCTGCGGATATCTATTCAAATTTAGGAATGCAAATGGTGGCCTTTCAACTACCAGGTTCACTATCCAATGGAACCGTAGCTATTGTGGTAATCGTAAATGGCGTTACCAGTAATACTGTTTCATTCACCATCCGAAATGGTAATATCTATTATATAAAAACCACCGGTAATGATAATACCGGAGATGGTAGTTGGGCAAATCCCTGGGCAAGTTTAGATAATATTAGTTATACCGGGGGGCTGGATAAAATTAATGCTGGCGATATTATATATATGTGCAATGGGGTAAGCCATACCGTTCTTGCGGGTGATCGGGCTACCATTGATTTGGGAAATCCTGGAACTATTACTTCACCCAAAGCAATTATTGGATACCCGGGGGCTATTGCTTCTATAGGAAACCCAGCTATTGAAAAAAGTTATGCATTGTGGGTTTCAGGTATTGGCCCAACGTATAACTGGGTGCTTTCAAAACTTCAGTTAACTGCATTAAGTGATGCAGCATCGATGTATCATAACTTTCGGCTGGTGGGTAATAAAATTACGGCGCCTAACGGTGATGGACCCACTGGTGCAGTTTCTGCCTTAGGCAATCATTTGTATATAATAGGGAATGAACTGACTAATATTGGTTTCTCAGGTACCAGTAAATTATATCATCCCATTTATATGCAAAGTGCCGAAGCTTGCAGCGGCACTCGATTACCAACAGAATCAGATCGGGAAATTGCCTGGAATAACTTACATGATAACTTATCCTATGATGGTATTAATATTTACCGCGAATGTGTTTCTTCTGCTTATATGACAAATCATCGGGTGCATGATAACTTTATTTCCAATCAAACAGGATGTGGAATTCGTATAGGCGATTATGTTGTAGGTGAAAATTGGATTTATAATAATGTAGTGGTGAATGCCGGGTTAGGTCCCGATCCTTCCGGCGATCAGGCCATGCATGTACCCGTGTACATTCATGCCGGATGGGACGATACAACTACGCTCATTCATTTTTATAACAATACTATTTATGGTGGAGGGTTTACGGGTGGCGCTGCCTGGTCGTCTTCCATGATTGGGTTTAGTAACGCGCATCCTTATTTGTTAGATTTCAGAAATAATATTATAGTATCTACGGTAGCAGGCATTGATTATTTGAACCCCTCGTTATCAACCCCGGCAAGCGGAGTGGAGAAGAATATTTGGTATGGAGCAGGTAGTGTTCCAGGCTGGGATGCGAATCCACTCGGAATAAATCCATTATTTATTAATTCATCAGCTAATAATTTTCATTTATTAACCGGAAGTCAGGCTATTGATGCAGCATATCCGGCTGCAGGTACCGCTGCTAATCCATTGCCCTTATTTGATTTTGATGCAGTGAGCCGACCGCAAAATGCGTTTACAGATATTGGGGCATTTGAATTTGAAATAACTGGCGCATTGCCGGTGATATGGGGTAGCATACAGGCAATCCGGAAAAACGCATCAACTGCCTGGTTGAATTGGGCAGTTAGCCGCGAGCAATCGGCGCTGGAATATGTGGTGCAGGTTAGCATCAACGGTATTTCGTTTATTGATGCACGTACTGTTAAAGCGACCAACCAGGGTTCGTATACTTCAGTTGTTTCTGTTACCAGCGATAGACGCTATTATTTCAGGATTGTACAAAAAGATTTTGATGGT
>JANNEK010000109.1:0-10720 GCA_031378605.1 Chitinophagaceae bacterium
TGAATAAATATTATATTGGAGCCTGTATTAATTTAGAACGTCGGTTCTATGAACATACTATTGGCCATTCCAAATTCACCCGTGCGGGCATTCCCTGGGAATTAAAATATAAAGAAGAGTATCCGACTTTGCAGGAAGCCAAGCAACGGGAATTAAAAATCAAGAGTCAAAAATCAAGAAAATATATTGAAAACCTGATTTCGAAAGAATAGGTTTTCCGTAGCTCGGTTGGAAGAGCATCCCGATTTTAATCGGGAGGGTGGTCCTGGGTTCGAGTCCCAGCGGGATCACAAAAATGGTGATTCAAATTTTTTGAAGGCTTCGCAAACACAGCATTTGCGGAATTTTTTTGTTTAGGTCAAGATTAGATAATAATCAAACCCGCTATCTTCATGCTTGGCGATCTGTAATATCCATTTCCTGGAGAAAAAGTTTCCTGTTTTAGTCAGTGTAACCCTCGAATATTGCGGCAGTAGATATATGCGGCTGTTTCTTGAACTCAGGCCAAGATGGTCTGATTGGAGCCACTTCTTTCAGGAAAATAGGGCAACTAACAATAAACAACAACCGACTGACATCCTCAGCGATTGATAATTAAGTATGGATTTAAGAACACAAACGCCTAGCCGAGTGGCGATGATCGCCCATACGATTGAGGTATTTGCGATAGAAGTTTCATTTCCTCCTGATCAGGATGAAGCCGTCAAGTATCCGTCCATTGCGGGCGAACAACAGTTACCCCCTAGGGAAAAAAAGTTTTACTGCGGCCATTACGATGTAAGGAATAGAAGTAATTGTTAGTGCAAAGAACAGATCTCTTCTTTTATTTGGGTTGTCATCCCAGGCACTGGCGTATTTATGAAATATTTTCTGGTCACGTTCCTTCATTATAAAAAACCAATGAAAGAAAAAAGTTGTACCAATATAAATGGTAAGTGCAAATAACATTGCACCCTGTTGTGAAGAAAACCAGACGGTTTTAATAAACCTTAAGAAAAGCAATTGGAAACAAAGGATCCATCCTCCTGCCGAAAGTGCCAGCAGGTACATTGATTTTAGTCGCACTGATAAACTATCATGGTAATAACTTTGCCTGCTGTAATAATTGTAAATAGTGAAATAGACGTACTCAAATTTTTTCACGGTTTGGGTATTAGGGTTATACGGATTAAGTATCCTATTCTAAACGTGCGGCAGAAAGAAAAAGTGTTACTGAAAAACGAGCTAAAATCCGAAAATCACCTAATTCAATGAACCTGAAAGTAATAAGATTTGGATACTTCGATGAATGAACATTACTATTCGATGAACAAATAAAATACATCTTTAAAATAAAAAATACCATTAAAAACTTGCAGATATGGTAAATGCTATTTGATAGCTGACTAACCTTTAAAATATTTTTTGAATCTCTGAACTTGACCCATGAGCCAACTTGGGGCACTATATACAAAATGACGTCATCGTATGCCCCTCTACGAAAATCTGAAGATGAATTCCATGTAAAGATTTTTTTTTACTGTCGCAAAGTTATCGGGCAGGTGTACAACACCGTTATAATAGGTTTTTGAAAATTTAAGTGAAAAGCAAATATAGTTGTGGACCATCTTATAAAAGAACAGAAATTACTTAATTTGTTACCAGCAACACTTTAAGGAATGGCAAAGAACCTGTACAAGTTGTTTTCCTGATTTGGTTAATTTATAATACGGGCAAACATCTGAGCCCGCATCTGCGCGAACTAATTCTTAAATTGAGATTTGAAAAAGAAATATAATTGAGAGAGCGCCTCCGTTTTATAGTCGGTATTTCTTTTATTTTTTGCTTAAGCAAAAAATTAATTAATAATAGTACAAGTTTGATTGTTTAATTTTGTTTTCTTTAAACAATCGTAATGCAGGAAATAATTATAGATATCCAACACGCTAATATTTACCAGGGAACCAACCTTATTTTGCAGGATGTTGATCTTCGGGTGTACAAGGGAGAGTTTGTTTACCTGGTTGGAAAAACGGGAACTGGTAAGTCGAGTTTACTAAAAACCTTATATGGTGATATTCCTCTCAAAGAAGGAGATGGTAAGGTAGTGGGGTTTAACCTTCGGGAAATGGACTGGAAAAAGGTTCCTTTTTTACGTCGCAATTTAGGAGTTGTATTTCAGGATTTTCAATTACTCACCGACCGCAACGTAAACGATAACCTTAAATTTGTTTTGCGTGCTACCGGATGGAAAGACGAAAAATTAATGAATGAAAAAATATTAGATGTGCTAGATAAAGTTGGCTTGAAGTCGAAAGGATTTAAAATGCCTTTCGAAATGAGTGGTGGAGAGCAACAAAGGATTGATATTGCCCGTGCCATGCTTAACTCTCCTAAATTAATATTAGCAGATGAACCTACCGGTAACCTCGATCCGGAAACAACCGATGAAATAATGAACCTTCTTTTTAGTATTTGTAAAGATTATGGCGCAGCTATTGTTATGGCTACCCATGATTATACTGTCATCAATAAATTTCCAGCCCGTATTGTGCGTACTGAGCGGGGCAGGGTATTTGATAATGCTACCATATCCATTTAATCAACAATTGGGCATTTCGATTATTATTGTATCCTGCTTCTAATAATTTTTTTCGCAGGTTTATTTCCTCTTCTCCAAAAGGCTGGTGATACAATTGTGCAATAATATTTTTTATTGCAGTTGCATTGGAGGCGGTATGGCAGGCTGCTTCCAATCCAGATCCATGGGTTGTAGCTTCATTTACTACACAATGCCTTCCATTATACAATACATTTAATAATTTCAATTTAATACCAGTACTATTAAAAGATGGAATAATATTTATCTGTGCCTTGGAAATCATATCCTGTAATTCTTCACCCGAAGGATTCGCAACCAGGCAGGTATTCGGTTGCTTATGGGCAAGGTTTTTTAAGCGAGTGGAAGGATTTTTACCCGCAATCACAAACGGAACTTTCATATTGTTAAACACTTCTTTCAATAACCAAATTGCAGCTTTTTCGTTTTCTGCTACAGATAAATTTCCGTGGTATAAACAATAACAACCGATTCCTGCTTCAGATTGAATCTTCGTAAAAGGTAAGAAAGCGGGAAGGTTCAAAATGCGAGTGGCATTAAACCCGTTGCGGTAAATTACTGCATCCTGTTCGGAAACAGTAAGGAGGGTAGCCCGCTGGGCAATTGACTTTTCATAGTTCATTAATAAGCTGCTCTCGTGCAGGTAATACATTTTTTTAAAAAGATTGGTTTCACTTTTTGCCAATTGCCTGTAATAGAGATACTCGGTATTGTGTATGCGAAGAAATAATTTACGATTTTCAAATTTCTTGTTAAGTAATAGATGGCTGCAGTGGATGCCTTCCAAAAAAATGGGATAATCATCTTGAAGTAAGCGCGTATATAGATCTTCATTTATTCTGGAGCTTACGATATAGGGAACCTTTAATGAAAATCCTTTATGGCCCTTACGTCTCGAATAATAAAGCACTTCTACGCAATATTTTTCAAGCTCTGGCTGTTTCCCCCGGCCATATTCAAAACAATGCAGGTGTATAAAAACGCCTAGCTCTTTTAGCGCTGTTATTTTATAAAATAAATCGAATACGCCACCATAATCAACCGGGTAAGGAACATCAAGGCATACGATATGTAAATGTTTTTCCAATTAATTTGTAAATTGTTTTTGATAATACGATAATAATTTCTTTTCTTCTTCCTGCCAGCAAAGGTGTTTTCTTGCTACAAGGCATTGTGCCTGTAATTTATTGTACAGCTCCTGGTTATTTAATAACTCATTTAATTGGTGGGCTATACCAGTGGGGCTGAGGTCGTCTGTTAATACTGCAATGGAGTATTGATTATTGATCTCTTTGTAAACAGGGTAATTCACACAGAGTTGCGGAATGCCTGCTTGTATATAATCAAAGAATCGATTGGCAAGCGAATAATAATTACTTTTTCCAACAGCGTCAAAAAGTGTAACACCTGCCCATGCACTAGCTGTTAATTGTGTTAATTGGCTGGGTACTATATTGCCTTTAAAAATTATTTTATTTTCTAAATTGTAGCTTCCTGCCAGCTCTTTTGCCTGTGCCATAAAATTTCCATCTCCACAAATAATTAATTGCGCATTTACATCTTTCATTGCGGGAATCAACGTTTCAAAACATCTACCTTCATTTACAGCTCCCTGGTAGATAATATATTTTTCTTTCTTATCAGGAACTGGTAATGGTTGATAGAGCGGTACATTTCGTATTACTGCATATTGCATGCCGTACATTTTATTGAATTCTTCAGCAATAGGTTGGTTAACGGTATATCCGACGGTAAAGCGGGGGACTATTTTTCGTTCCAGCCATTTCCAGCATTTATAAACTAAAGGACGACTAACAATTTCTTTCATCTCGCAAAATAATTCGTGCGCATCATATATTCTTTCTGTTCTTTTAATAACAGAAGCCAGGTAACAGGCCAAAATAGTGTCAAGGTCAATAGCTCCAATGATAGTTGTTTTTTTAAAAAGAAGAAATATAAAAAGGCGAAGGTTATATTCTATATAAAATAATTTGCCTTGATTAAAAAAACATGACAATCTTTTTTGTTCAAATTGTTGCTGGAAAAGTGGCGGGCTATTTCTTTTTTTTCTTCCTGTAAGAGTTACGTGATAACCGGCAGATGAAAGGGAATTGCAAATGCGAATCATCCGCTGATCAAAACTAAGATCATTTGTTACCGCAAAAACAATTTGTTTCATCATTTTCAATAAGCGATTGGAGTGGTTACCGGATAAAAGGAGATGCCTGGTAAATTTTTTCAATAATCTCTACTGTTTTTAAAGCTTCGGCTGCTTCCACCATGGCATGATCAGGATTGCTTAATGCCTTTATAAGATTTTCATATACTTTTCCATGATTGCTCATACTTCCTTCATAAAAGCCATATTGATTTGCTTTGTTTCCAACAACCATTTTTGGCTTCTCTTCATTTTCGACAGAAAAATAGTCCAATTCATTTAGGTACTGCCCTCCAATTTTTATTGTTCCTCTTTCTCCAAAAAGTGTTAAAGATCCTTCCATATTTTTCTGGTAACTATTTATCGAATAGTGCAAGCTGCCTGTTGCTCCGCACTCCATCTCCATCAAAGCCATTCCACTATCCTCAAATTCTATTTCCTTTTGATGTAAATCGTTGATTCGCCAACCAGTTGTTTTTTTTAGATCTCCCAGGAACCAATACAATAAATCAATGAAATGACTGAATTGAGTAAACAGTGTTCCGCCATCCTGTTCCATCGTTCCCCGCCAGTGATCCGTTTTGTAATAGCTCGAATTTCGATTCCAAAAACAATTCATCTGAAACCCTAACAGTGCGCCAAGTTTTTTATCATCCAATAATTTTTTAACCATTAATACCGGAGGATTGTATCTGTTTTGTTTTACTACATAAATTTTTCTCTTTGCATTTTTGGCAGCATCTATCATTTTCTGACCTTCATTTACTGAAATCGCCATCGGCTTTTCACATAATACATGGGATCCATGTTCAAGGGCAATAATTGCATGAGCAGCATGACTTCCATTTGGACTACAAATGCTAACAATATCGGGCTGTACTTGTTTAAATAAATCAACCACAGAATAATAAGAGGCTGCGTTGTAGGCTGCGCCAAGAGCAAGTGCTTTCTCAGGAACTATATCACAAACAGCCTGTAGGAGGCCTTGCTCGGAAATATGTTCAGCATGTCTCTGAGCGATTCGCCCACATCCGATAATTGCAAAACGGTATGGCATTCAATGAAATTAGTCGACAAAGTCCAAAAAAATCCCCAATTGGCAAGCCTAATTCAAAAATAATTTGCCTAACTTCGCCGCCGATTTAAGATGAAAAAATTTAGGATGTTTTTTTAAAATTTTAGAGATGCCTTATTTAACAAAAGAAAAAGTGTCGGGTATTTTTGCAGAATTTGGCGGGAAAGCCAATAATACCGGTTCTATTGAAGGTCAGATTGCTCTTTTAACCGAAAGGATTAACAGTATTTCTGAACATCTTCAGAAGAACAAAAAAGATTTTGGAACCCAGCGTGGTTTAATGAGAATGGTAGGACAGCGAAAGCGCTTGCTTATCTATTTTAGTAAACATAACCTGCAGGGATACCGTGCATTGATTGAAAAACTTGGATTAAGAAAATAATGGTGAGTTAATTCATAATCACTTTTCCCAACTGTTTTTACGGTTGGGAATTGTTGTTTAAAATGATCACTTGTTTGCTTTGAAAAAATGTTTGTAAACCTGGTTCTTATTAGTGTTCTGGCCTTTCCTGCCTGATTGCTTTGCGGCTGATGAAGAATCATAAATTTTAAAGAATATGTTTTCGCAACCTATTAGTGTAACCTTCGATATTGGAGGTGGCCGTATGGTTACTATTGAAACCGGTAAACTTGCCCGCCAGGCTGATGGTGCGGTAACTGTTCGTCAGGGAAATTGTATTTTACTTGCAACGGTTGTTGCGAATAAGGACCCAAGAGAAGGACAGGATTTTTTCCCGCTTTCTGTAGATTACCAGGAGAAATTTGCTTCGGCCGGTCGTATTCCGGGTTCTTTCTTTAAAAGAGAAGCAAGATTAAACGACTACGAAATATTGACCAGCCGTTTAATTGATCGCGCTCTCCGCCCGTTGTTTCCGGAAGATTATTTATGCGACGTGCAGGTGCTCGTGAGTTTGATATCAAGTGATGCAGAAATAATGCCTGATGCGCTGGCCTGTTTAGCTGCTTCTGCAGCTTTAGCTGTTTCGGATATTCCAATTAAAGAAATCATCAGCGAAGTGCGCATAGCCCGTATCGATGGAAATTTTGTAGTGAACCCTACACGTACTGAATTTGCTAAAAAAGATATGGAATTTCTGATCGCCGCTACAGACAAAAACCTGATGATGGTAGAAGGCGAAGCAAGCGAATGTAAAGAAGAAGATCTTGTAAAAGCATTGCAATTAGCACATGACGCGATACGTATTCAGATAAAAGCCCAGGCCGAATTGAGGGCAAAGAAAGGTGTTACCGTTAAGAGAGATTATAAAAAACCAGAGACCAACGAAGGTATACAAGAGAAAGTAGTTGCTTTTGCTAAAGAAAGAGTTTACCAGATTTCTAAAGCCGGAAGTAATAAAAATGACCGTAGCGAAGCGTATAGCAAACTTAAAGATGAAGTGATTGCCAGCCTCGGCGAGGAAGTAAAAGATTCAGAAAAGAAATTGGCCAAAAAATATTACGAAGATCTTAAGTGGGAAGTTGTTCGTGATATGATTGTTGACGAAAGAATTCGCCTTGATGGCCGTTCACTCGATCAGGTTCGCCCTCTTGCCATGGAGGTAGATCTATTACCTGCCCCACATGGTTCTGCATTGTTTACAAGAGGAGAAACACAATCACTTACCACCGTTACCCTTGGTACTCCCTTAGATGAGTTATTGGTAGAAAGCGCCGCCAAATCTGATTACACGAAATTTATTCTTCATTATAATTTCCCACCTTTTTCTACCGGCGAGGTAAA
Source organism: Chitinophagaceae bacterium (assembly GCA_031378605.1). Lineage (GTDB taxonomy): Bacteria > Bacteroidota > Bacteroidia > Chitinophagales > Chitinophagaceae > Endoryza. The sequence continues at coordinate 7,574 of JANNEK010000109.1, forward strand.
GATGATGCGTGGCGTTGGAAGAAGGGAAGTTGGGCACGGTAATTTAGCAATGCGTTCACTAAAACAAATGATGCCGGGTGGTGAATACCCGTATACGGTTAGGGTTGTTAGTGATATCCTTGAATCCAATGGTTCTTCTTCAATGGCTACTGTTTGCGCAGGTTCCCTTGCGTTAATGGATGCAGGTGTTCCCTTTGCAAAACATGTAAGCGGAGTAGCGATGGGATTAATTACCCGTACGTCTGATAATAAATATGCAATTCTTACAGATATTCTTGGTGATGAAGACCATTTGGGCGATATGGATTTCAAAGTAACGGGTACCCGTGATGGAATTTGTGGTGTGCAGATGGATATTAAAGTGGATGGATTAAGTATGGATACGATGCGTGAAGCGTTAGATCAGGCGCGCAGAGGAAGATTGCAGATACTTGATGCAATGTATGAGACCATGCCTGCTGCACGTGAGGAAGTAAAACCTCATGCGCCCCGAATGGTAAAACTATTTATCGATAAAGAATTTATTGGAGCAGTGATCGGGCCGCAAGGAAAAATCATACAGGAAATTCAACGCGAAACAGGTGCTACTATCAATATTGAAGAAGTTGGCAAATTTGGTGAAGTAAGTATCTTTTCTCCAATAAAAGAAGGCCTTGACAAAGCCGTTGCATGGATTAAAGGTATAACTGCCTTGCCTGAAGTTGGCTCAGTATACGAAGCAACTGTAAAAGGAATTAAAGAGTTTGGGGCTTTTGTGGAATTTTTACCTGGCAAGCAGGGATTGCTTCATATCAGTGAAATAAGTTGGAAGCGATTAGACACTATGGAAGGCGTATTGAAAGAAGGAGATATTGTAAAAGTTAAATTAATTGGAGTAGATGATAAAACGGGAAAATTTAAATTAAGCCGAAAAGTGTTAATGCCAAAGCCAGATGGGCCGCCACCTCCCAGGCCAAGATCGGAAAACCCGCCACAGAATTAATAATAGTAAACTTGGTTAATAGGTCTGTAGCTTGCTGCAGACCTATTTTAATTATGGACAGTTTTTATAAAATAACTTTTAGCGCTGTTTTGCAGGAGCAGAAGGATATATTAATAGCACAGCTAACCGAAATCGGATTTGAAGGTTTTGAAGAAGGTCGTTCATTTTTAATTGCCTATTGCACTCAATCAAATTTTAAAGAAGAAGTTATTCACGAATTGTGCCAGGCCTTGTTAGTACAATTTGAAAAAGAATTAATAAAAAACACGAATTGGAATGAGGAATGGGAAAAAAATTTTCATCCTGTTATCGTTGATAATTTTTGTGTGATCAGGGCTCATTTCCATTCCCCAATTCCAGAGATTATCTACGATATCATCATTACACCAAAAATGAGTTTTGGAACAGGGCACCATGCAACTACTTATATGATGATTCAATGGATGAAAGAAATTTCATTTTCAAAAAAATCAATTCTCGATTTTGGTACAGGCACGGGAATATTAGCCATTCTCGCTGAAAAATTAGGCGCCGATAAAATTGATGCAATTGATAACGACGAATGGAGTATTGAGAATGCAAAAGAAAATATTTTATTTAACAATTGCAGACTGGTTGATTTACAAAAAGCAGAGAAGATCGGTAAAAAAGAAAAATATCATATTATCCTTGCCAATATTAATAAAAACATATTGCTTTTAACGATGGGTGATTTGAAACAACAATTGGCCGGAGGGGGCGTTATAATTATGAGCGGGATATTAGCAGGGGATAGATCGGCTATTGAGGAAAAGGCAGTTTTATGCGGGTTGAAATTAGTTGGTATTATTGAAAAAGACGGGTGGATTGCCCTTCAAATAACCCTTAACTGACCATTAATTACTTATGCCTTGCGAGTCTGTTTTTCCCTAAATTTGTAATACAACTTTAATCAACATCAACTAGTGAAAGAAATTCTACTTATTGTAGGAGCATATTTGATCGGATCTATACCTACCTCTGTGTGGGTAAGCAGGTTCTTTTTTGGTATTGATATTAGGGAATATGGTAGCGGTAATGCCGGTGCTACGAATTCGTTTCGCGTAATGGGTCCGAGACTAGGTACCCTCGTAATGGTAGTTGATATGCTTAAAGGACTTGCAGCCGTTAAACTAGCATTCTTATTACCTTTTTATATTGATAATGACATAGCCCGAACTGGTTTTCAAATCGGATTGGGATTAGCAGCAGTATTGGGTCATATTTTTCCAATATGGGCAGATTTCAGAGGCGGTAAAGGAGTGGCTACACTTTTTGGATTGGTGCTGGGAATTTCTCCCTGGACTGCTCTTTGTTGTGTAGGAATTTTTCTATTAGTATTATACATTACCCGATTTGTTTCCTTAAGCTCGATATTGGCAAGTGTTGCCTTCCCGGTATTTATATTAGTAATATTTAATGTAGAGAATCAGGCCTATCGAGTGTTTGCCATTGCAGTTGCTTTGCTGGTTATCTTAACACACCAAAAAAATATAAGCCGCCTCCTCCGGGGTAGCGAAAGCAAAGTACCGATTCTTAAATATCGGGATCGCAAACGCGACCGGCGCAGGACTGGCAGATAATTCAATCCTTTCTTAGTTAAACTTTCACTAATTGGCTGACCACCTTTATAGGTATTTTGCCCGTCTTTGTTATTGGTATAATGATTGTTTTATTTTTGAAAAAATTATCTGGATGAAAAAGATTATAACAACCATAAGTCTATTCGTAGTGTTGGGCGCTTGTTCCCGAAATGCAATTACCGGCCGTAAACAGTTGCAATTTTTTAATGAATCGGATATTCAGTCGATGGCATTGCAGGAATACCAGCAATTTCTCACAAAAAATAAAGTGGTGAGTACATCCATTAATAAGGACGCTGAAATGGTTCACAGAGTGGGCGGGCGTATTTCAACGGCTATTACAAAATTTTACACTGATAAAGGATTGGCGGGTGAGCTAGAGGGTTATAAGTGGGAGTACAACCTTATTGATTCAAAAGATGTAAACGCTTGGTGTATGCCAGGAGGAAAGATAGTAGTATACACCGGTTTATTACCAATATCTCAAAACGAAGCCGCGCTTGCTGTTGTTATGGGCCATGAGGTAGCACATGCTTTAGCCAAACATGGTAATGAACGTATGAG
>JANNEK010000110.1:0-2807 GCA_031378605.1 Chitinophagaceae bacterium
ATTGGTAGTAGGCTATTGCAATCTTTCTAAGGCTATCTGTAACCATTGTTTTTTCTGCATCACCTGTAATAAAATTAGGTATATACTCTTCTATCACCCTTACCGGTGATTGAATAACTAACCTGCTACTGGTAAGGTATCCCAGACCCTGATAGGTACTTATGAAGGCTCTTTCCTTTCCGGGTTTTATGGTAAATATATCTTGCCCCAAAAACTTACTTGTATAGTTAAGTTTTAGCAAACCAAGTATCGTTGGCGCAATATCCAACTGTGCAGAAAGCTGCTCAATCTTTTTAGGTTGAAGATTACCGGGAGAATAAATAATCATTGGTATGTGATAACCCGTAACAGGTAATTTTACACTTCCTGCACTACCAGCACAATGATCAGCCACAATCACAAAAATAGTATTAGCAAACCAGGGTTTCAGTTTTGCTTCTTTTAAAAATTTACCAATGGAATAATCGGTATACTTCACAGCACCTTCCCGCACCTGCTTCGAACTTGGAATATCAATACGTCCATCAGGATATGTAAATGGCCGATGGTTTGAAACCGTCATCACCTGTGCAAAAAATGGCTTTCCACTGCTGTAGTTTTTATCCATCGTTTGTAAAGACAAAGAGAAAAGATCCTCATCGGCAACTCCCCAAATATTGGCATAGTGAATTTGTTCGGGCAACAACGCCGTACGATCGATAACGCTATATCCATTATTACTAAAAAAATAATTCATGTTGTCGAAATATCCATACCCCCCATAAATATATTGGGTAATATACCCACGGGATTGCAAAACCGAACCTAACGAAAACAGGTTTTCATTTTCGGGACGTTTTACAGTACTTTGACCAGGTGTTGGTGGAATCGATAAAGCCAATGCTTCGAGACCACGTACGGTGCGGGTTCCGGAAGAATAAAGGTTAGTAAAAAATAATCCTTCATTTGACAACGAATCCAGTTGCGGAGTGATCCCCTTTTCACCGCCAAACGCCTTCATAAAATCGGCGCTTAAACTCTCCACGCTAATCAATACCACATTCATTTTCTTCTCAGATTCAGTGTAATGTATTTTACGTGCAAGATTGAATACACTGGTATCCACAAATTCGCTATTGGGAGCTGCTAACTCATTTCGTAATAGAGTAAATGCTTCTCTGTCGGGAAGTGTTTGATAATACTTATAGAAATCAAGTTCATTATGCCAGAAAGCGGTACCAAACTCAAAAATTCCATTACCGGCTAATTCATTTACATACTCATTCTTACTAAAATTTCTATACCTGCTATTCGCCAGCCAAAACCCTGCCATCGGAATTAGTAAAATCAAGAGTGCAGAAATACTTCGATGCTTAAAGTTTGGGCGTATGTCGACAGAACGAATAATTGGCTTCCTGAATAACCAGAGTATAGTAAGTACAATCAGAAATATGCCAGCTATCAACCAGCCAATAGGGTAAGATTCACGGATATTTCCGATCACCTCGCTGGTATAAACAAGATAGTCAACCGCAATAAAGTTATAACGGGCAGAAAACTCGTCCCAAAAAAACCATTCACTTACTGCATTAAAAACCAATAAAAATAGCACAATAAAAAGCTCCGCTAATAATATAATTTTTCTCCACTTCGTCCGAAAACTAATTCCCGCCAATGCCAATAGAACATAAATTATTAACCGTACTACAAAATAGGTAATGGCTCCTTTGTGCAAGTCTTCATTAAAATCTTTAGGAAGAAGGTCAGAAAATATCAGTACAAGGATAATGGCTGCAAAAATTGCAATTACCCAAAGCCGGGCTTTTTTCGAATACATCTTGTCGTTGGTAAACCAAAGATGAAATAATATGGGGATTGAAAAATACGAAGCAATTACAAGATCAAATAAAAATCCAATCCCAAAGAGGCCGAATACATTTATAGCTGAAAAGCTTACGCCAGCCGAGGAATGAATAAGCAACAACAACCTTGTTAAGAAAGAAATTAGTATGGCAAAAAATCCGGCAAAAAAAACCGGGTAATAATAACTATTTACAAGGCGTTTAATCATAACAGGCAGTTTAGTTCTTACACTTGCTTAAGATTAAAAAGACTGTCAACAAATTCATGTTTATCAAATACCAGAAGATCCTCCATCTTCTCTCCCATGCCTATAAATTTCACTGGTATTTTAAACTGATCGGCAATAGCAATTACTACCCCGCCTTTAGCGGTACCATCTAACTTTGTAATGGTAAGAGCAGTAACATCGGTTGTTGCAGTAAAATGTTTTGCCTGTTCCAGTGCATTTTGTCCTGTTGATCCATCCAACACCAGCATCACTTCATGAGGTGCCTCCGGAATATGCTTTTGAATGACCCGTTTAATCTTATTAAGTTCATCCATTAAATGCGCTTTATTATGAAGCCTTCCTGCGGTATCAATAATAATCACATCTACATTTCTGGATACTCCGCTTTGAACAGTATCAAATGCCACGGAAGCAGGGTCGGCTCCCATTCCTTGTTTCACTATAGGTACACCAACGCGTTCACTCCAAATCGTTAGTTGCTCTACCGCTGCCGCGCGAAAAGTATCTGCAGCCCCTAATAAAACAGATTTCCCGGCACGTTTAAAATTATAAGCAAGTTTTCCAATTGTGGTTGTTTTACCCACTCCGTTTACACCTACCACTAATATTATGTAAGGCTTTGACGGCAGTACTGAATCGAATGTATACGAATTGGTTGAGGGCGCATCAACCAGCATATTTTCTATTTCACTTTGAAGAAGTGTATTCAGTTCCGAAGTATTTACATATTTATTCT
>JANNEK010000171.1:0-16115 GCA_031378605.1 Chitinophagaceae bacterium
TTAATAAACGCTAACCCCCTATTTTCAATACCCTGTAAATTCAGAAGACGATTCGCCATTCCTTTTCTAACACCTGATTGGCGATTTACACTAAACAAGACCTTGTATTCCAAATCGTCAGTTATCTTATACGATGGCGCCACGCTAGCAATAATAGTATTAACCCTGGCTTTATCTTTATAATATTCCAATGAAGACAAAGGATTAATAGTTGTGTTTCCCACAGGAAAAGGGTTTATTGAACCGTCAGTTTTTCTCAAATTTAACGTTGGATTCCATTGCAATGCCTGAGCGATTACATTTCCTGTAAAACCCGCAAAAGCGGAAACAGGAGCAATATCTTCATCGGTTTGTGTTACCAGGATATTGAAATCCAGCCCTAATTTCCTGCTTTGAAGAAATTTGAAGTTGCTGGTAAGATTGGCGGTTATTTTTTTCAGTTCAGAAGTCTTAACAACCCCTTCCTGATCCAGGTAACCGAGGGAAAAACGATATCGGGCATTTTCATTACCACCACCAAAAGCTATATTACTATTAGAGGTAAGAGCCGTTTGTGTTATGGCTTTAAATGCGTCTTCGCTTTTGCCATAATTACCGCTGGTCCTACTATAATCAGTTAGTGCCTTTCTATATTCATCTCCACTTAATACGTCCAGTTTCTTTAAAACAGTTGAGAAACCAATAGAAGAGCTTACATCTAAATAAGGAGCGCCAGATTGGCCCCGTTTAGTAGTTATCATTACCACCCCGTTTGCTCCTCTTGAACCGTAAATAGCAGTTGCGGATGCATCTTTCAGAATTTCAATATTAGAAATATCATTTGGATTGATAAAATTAAGAGGGTTACCACCATCGCTTCCGAAATCAGCGCCGGAGGATCCGGGACGGGAAGAATTTCCGGATAACGGAACTCCATCTATTACGAATAAAGGCTGGTTGCCCGACCTGATGGAAGAGGAGCCTCGAATTCTTATTGTTGTTGATCCTCCTGGCTGGCCTGTATTATTTATTACCAAAACACCTGCGGCCTTTCCCTGAATTAGTTGATCGGGAGAAGTAATTACTCCCTTGTTGAAATCTCTTTCGCGAATTGATACAACAGCTCCGGTAAGATCTCTGCGCCGGGCAGTACCATACCCTACTACGATCACCTCATTGAGGTTAGAACCAGAGGATGATAACTTAACATCAATGGTTGTTTTACCGGAGAGAGATACTTCTTGGGTTCCAAAACCAACATAAGAAATGATAAGAGCGGTAACATTATTGCCAACATTCAGACGGAAAGCTCCATCCGCATCAGTAACAGTTCCTACGGCAGAAGAACTTTTGGGAACAACCGATGCTCCTACAACAGGAGTTCCATCTTTTGAATCAGTAACCTTACCAGTAATTGTTTTATCCTGAGCAAGAGTTCTAAGAGAACAAATAGTTAGTAATAAAAACAATGGAATTAGACGAAACATTCGTTTGAGGGTCATAAGCAATGATTATAAATGGTTAGAGAAAATTATCAAATTCAATGTGTATATAGGACACACAACGTGCAATCTAGTATTTTTTATTTTGTTAAAAAAATTAAGAACAGTAAAATGGTAAATTATTTAAACTGATATGAATGAAAGAATTAGAAAAAAAATTTAAACCTTCATTTCAGTTAAGACAATTAACATCTGATAAAACGCTGCCTCCTGCAATCAAAACACCTAAAAACCCAATTTAGCTTAATAAAACTCATAGTAAAGTTGCAAAAAAATCATTTAAAAAATCAGTATTTTGTGTTTAATCGACCTGTTTATCAATTAGATACGACTAAAGACCTTAATCGTTCGTAATTTAAAGACTATTTAATGAATAAATAAAATACCTAACTTTAGTTTATCGCAAACCTTTGTGCAAATGTTCGTGCAAATGTTTGTTGTGGATAACTTTCTGCGAAAAATCGACAATCATGAAAACGAAAGCTACTTTAAAAAATATTTCTGAAACTCTCCATCTAAGTATTTCAACAGTTTCACGGGCTTTAAAAAATCATCCAGATATTTCAGAAGAAACAAAGAGGAAAGTAATGGAGCTTGCCTCAATTATCGAGTATGAGCCCAATACACATGCTATCAACCTTCGAACTAATAAGAGTAAAATATTTGGTTTAATAGTTCCTGTAATTTCTAATTTCTTTTACCATTCTTTTATTTCATCTGTTGAAGAGGAAGCGCGTCAAATTGGTTATTCACTGCTCATTCTTCAATCTGGTAACGACACTCAAATAGAATTGGACAATCTTAAATTGTGCAGACTTAACCGGGTTGCGGGGGTGTTTGTTTCCATTGCAACACATACCAAAGAGATAAAACCTTTTTTAAAACTCGACGAACTCGATATACCTGTTATTTTCTTCGATAAAGTTCCCTCATTTGAAGCATGTAATAAAATTTGCCTTGCTGATGCTGAAGCCGCCACCCTGGCGGCACAGGTTATTTTGGAGAAAAATAAAAAGAATGTACTAGCCATCTTTGGAAATACAGAATTATCGATTACTCAAAAAAGACAAAAGGCCTTTTCGGAAAAACTATCGTCTCATCCTGCCCAAATCAATGTTATAATTACCAATGCAGATTCAGCAGCCGAAGCTCTGCAGCTCACTCTCCAATTTTGTTCTTCCCAACAAAGGCCCGATACAATTTTTTCGATGAGTGATGAAATTCTTACTGGGGTAATGAAAGGTATACAACAATTAAGGTTAAAGATACCATCAGATATTTCAGTGCTCTCAATATGCAATAATAATTTTATTCCGGAACTTTACGATCCGGTAATTACTTTTATAGAAACCAGTGGCTCTGATCTTGGTAAGCTTGCATTTAAACGAATGATGGATCATCTCTCCGGGAAAACATTTGTTCAACAACTAACTGTTCCTTCGAGGCTAATTGAGGGTGGATCTATCTAATATTCACATTAAGTATTATGAATAATTGCGGGTATCCTCTGAGCCTTGCCGTTAGAAAAATTTTTTGTATTAAATTCATACAATTTGCCAGGCCTGTGGGGAACATCTTTTTCAAATTCACTGATATCTGTCAACCATTCTTTTTGAAAAAATTTCTTGCGAAAATTTCGCCGGTCTAATTTGGTATCAAGAATCGCTTCATACAAACTCTGTAATTCACGAAGAGAAAATTTTTCTGGCAACAGGTTAAACACAATTGGATGTTCTATTATTTTATTCTGCAACTGTGAGATGCACGTATTCAAAATTTTTTTATGATCAAATGCAAGGGTAGAAATTTCTTTAACCGGATGCCAATGCAATTGATTATGTGGAAGCTTTAGCTGGTGATCCTTGATATTTATCAGTGAATAATAGGCAGTAGTGATAACACGACCGGCAGGGTGACGATTTACATTTCCAAAAGTATGCACCTGCTCAAGAAACACATCATCTAAACCGGTTCTTTCTTTCAAAATCCGATAAGAAGCAGTGTCTAAATCTTCATCGGGTCTAACAAGGTCGCCAAGTAATGTCCATTCATCTTTGTATTTATCCAAATCAGATCTGATCAGTAATACTTTCAGATCATTATTTTCAAAGCCAAAAATTACACAATCAACAGAAAAGGCAATTTGGAAGAAGGCGCTATTTTCCGACTTAAGCTGTTTTACGGTTTTTTGCGATGCAGTAGTCATAAAGTAGATCAAATATAATCTATGGATCTAAAAATTCAACACAAGTTTTTGAACCAACTTGCGCTGCCCAAATTCCATCTGAAGAAAATAAGTACCTGCCGACAATTTATATAAACCCTGTAAGTGATTTAGAGAAAGGTGGTGAATCCCTTTCACCTTAAAACCAGCAAACGGAGTTGCTACCTGCTGTCCGCTAATATTTATTAATCGAATATCGACGATTCCACTTTCAGGTAATTCATATTCAATAGTAGCCTGCTGATTAACCGGGTTAGGATATACATTCAATCGAATTCGTTTACCATTATAAATAATATCCGTAACCGGTGTAATCGCATTATTTACATTTCTGTTTACATAGACATGATATTCTCCAGGTGCTAAAGAAATAGTTTGTGCAGAACCAGTTGCAGCAATTGTGTTCGTGCTGAAATAATCGTACCAGGTACCCTGGCTTTGAAAAGTAACTGAACCCGAAACTGAGTTTACGTCAAAATTACCAACCACCAATATATTTGAAGTATCAGTTGTTAACTTAAGCCATTTGAAAGCTCCACTCAGATTTCTTTCCACCCTATCGGTAACAAACCCATTTTTAAAAAAAGGATGAGCGCGTAATTTTAATAACCCTGCTGTTACTTCTTTTAATCGCGAACGATTTGAAAGTTGTTGATAATCCCACCTGACAGGTTTAGGATCCGTACGGCAATTATTATTAATGGTCCCATTCGCACAATAGTTAATTGAAAAATCATACCCAGTTTCTCCAAACTGCCAAATCATTTTAGGGCCGGGCATCATATAAAGAAATGCTGAAGCCATTTCATTTCTTCGCAGGCCCACATTTATATCTTTTATATTATAACTTCCCGATGAATTTCCAAAGTTTATATTTTTATACATCAATCGCTCTTCATCATGGCTTTCCATATAAGCAATCAAATGTGGTTTTGACCATCCTCTTGTTGTATGCAGGGCACCCTCAAAATTTGAATTCGTAAGAAACCCCATAGTAGCTTCATTAAAATTATAGTTCATGTTTCCCCATAACAGCATCCCATATTCAGACAATTCTTTTTCCTCATTATTATCTGCAAAATGTTCAAGAATAACATAACTGCCTGGTGATTTTAGTTGAAGTGTATCATAATACCTTTTCCAAATTGCCACCCTTGATGCATCAAAAGAACTCCATCCATTTACATTACAATTGTTACCGTTGACATCGCAGCTATTTGTTTGAGTGAATCCTTTGGATAAATCAAATCGAAATCCATCAATATGGTACTCAGTTAGCCAATGCTCTACAATTCTGCTAAAATAATATCGTGTTGCAGGCGCTTCATGATTCATATCATACCCAACATTAAACGCATGTTTTGCTACGGGGTTAAACCACGGGTTATCGGAAGCCGGTCGATTATTGATTGCATCAAAATACAATTGCACCAGGGGCGATTGTCCGAAAGAATGATTCAATGCAATATCCATTATTATGGCTATTCCCTGCTTGTGTGATTCATCAATAAATGCTTTTAAACTGCTGTCTCGTCCATAATATTTATCCGGAGCAAAATAAAAAGAAGGATTATAACCCCAACTACTATTTCCTTCAAATTCATTTACCGGCAATAACTCAATAGCGTTTATTCCAAGATTTTTAAAATAGGCAAGTGTATCTTTCAACGTTTTCCAATCGTGATTCGTAATAAAATCTCTAAGCAGCAATTCATAAATAACCATACTTTTTTTATCAGGCCTGTTGAAACTGGCTACCTGCCAGGTGTAAGCGGGTTTTGCTGTTTGTAACACACTTACAATTCCGGTTGTTTTCCCGTTAGGATAAACTTTTAAGTTAGGATAGGTAGCTGTTGAAATAAATGGATCGTTGGCTGGGTCCAGTACTTTGGTGGTATAAGGATCAGCTATTTTCAATGATCCGTTTACAACATATTGATAAGCATATTCTGTTCCTGGTACAAGACCTGTTATGCGCACCCAATGCCTTAAGCCGTCAGGTGTTTTATTCATTTGGTAGGTTGAATTTTCTAACCAGTTATTAAAGTCGCCGATAATTGATACTCTGCTTTTATCAGGCGCAAATAGAACAAGTAATACTGAAGTATCACCCGTTTCATAATTAATACCATCTCTTGCTCCTGCAGGAAGAGGCAATATGTTTACGGAAGGAGCCACAAAGAAGTTAATGGTATCAGAGATTGTAATTGCTCCTTCAATGGCTCTGGCAACTACCTGTTGGTTACCAGAGTTCAAAATAACTGCCGAATCCAGTATCGAATTTGAAGATGAAACGGTATTGGTTTGTGTGCCATTAAAAAATGTTTTCAAATCGGTTGTGCGATTACTGAGCCATGCAATACGTAGTGTATCACCAATATTTTTAGATATTGGCTCTGGTACAGGAATATAGCGCGGCTCCATAGCCGGTAGAACATACTTTCCGGCAAGCGAAGTTCCGAATAGGGGTATATACATATCACTTGCGTCTGCATTCCGTTGAACGGTATTTCCGTTTCCACTCCGAAATAAAATAGAAATTTTTTGAATTGTTTCTGAAACGGGCACTCCAAAAAATGTACGAATATTATTTATGGTATATTGATATTTATTATTCCCTAAGAAAACTCCCCTTGCCGCAGCATCGGTAGTAGCCCAAACAAACTTTACATATTTCCAGTCGGAAGGTCCGGTACTTAGATTTGTTATTACACCCACGTGTACATAAACATCCGTCGTATTGGAATAATTTAATAAACCCTGATTTCCTTTAGTGCAATCAACCGTTATGGATATACCAGAAGTATCTTTTGGAAATGCCGGCCCCGTTGAAAGTAACTGACCTTCTACTGTATAAAAATAGAACATGCACAGCAGCAGGAGAGAAGATATCTTAGACATAGGAATTGATTAAAAGTTGAATTTACATATAAATTAATCAAAATCATAATTTAGGTGATTACACTATATACTATAAGTTGTATTGACTAATTAAAGAATCATGTACAAGAATCTGGCCTGATTTAAAAAAATGTTTTTGCATGTTCCCCGTTTGATGCATATAAAAATGCAATCTTAATAACAAAAACCTCTTTTTGAAAAGTAAGTTTGAATCTTTTCTGATTCACTTCTAATAAGATTTGGAATTTTTACCGAACTATTATTAGCAGGCATCGATGTATCTTTATAAAAAGAGAGGTTATGTATTCATCCGGCAAAACCCGTCAGTTTCAGCAGCTAACCGTTGAACTTCTAAAAAAAACCAGTACGAAAAATGCTGTGGATACCCGATTGCATGCGTCCTTACAGGAAGCCCTGCGTTTTCATGAGTACAGGTATTATATTTTAAATGAACCTTTGATTGCAGATGCTGAGTATGATCAGCTTTTCAAGTTTCTTGAAAAAATTGAAGAAGCAGATCCAACCCTCATAACATCAGATTCTCCCACACAACGAGTTGCAAAGGGACTTACTAAAGAATTTGCAACTGTTCAGCACCTGGTGCCCATGCTTTCCCTGGACAATTCATACAATGCTGAAGATCTTATTGATTGGGACCGAAAAGTAAAAGAACTATCAGGGCTAAACGAAGTAGAATATTGTATTGAGCCAAAATTTGATGGTGCCAGTATTTCTTTGATCTATGAAAACAATCTTCTTACCAGGGGAGCAACAAGGGGCAGTGGAGAAGAAGGTGATGAAATTACTACCAATATAAGGCAGATAAGATCCGTTCCACTTTCTGCTTCCTTTTCAAATTATGGTGTTCAGCAAATTGAAATAAGAGGCGAAGTATTACTAACAAAAAATAATTTTAAAAAATATAATGAGCAGTTGGCTGCTCAAAATTTACCACCCTTAGCAAACCCTAGAAATGCAGCGTCTGGTTCATTACGTATAAAAGATCCTAAAGAAGTGAGCCGCAGAAACCTGGAGGCATTTTTATACCATATAAGTTTCTATACTCACCCCAACGCCCCAGTGCACAAAAATTTAAAAACACATAGTGGTTGCCTGGAGCTGCTATGGGAGCTAGGATTTCGAAGCCCCTTAAAAGAAATGAAAGTAGTAAAAGGCATAGAGGCTGTTGTCGACTATTGCCAGTCGTTTGAATCTGGCAGAGACAATCTTCCCTATGAAATTGATGGTATGGTAATTAAAGTAAATGATATTGCACTTCAGGATAAATTAGGGATGACCTCCCACCATCCACGCTGGGCAATTGCCTTTAAATTTAAAGCAAGGCAGGCGACCAGTAAGCTGATTGCGGTAGAGTTTCAGGTGGGCAGAACAGGGTCGATAACTCCCGTAGCTAAAATTGAACCCGTTCCTCTCGGAGGAGTTACTGTTTCTTCCATTTCATTATTTAATGAAGAAGTGATAAAAGAAAAAAACTTACTAATAGGTGATACTGTTTTAGTGGAGAGGGCCGGAGATGTAATCCCCTATATTGTAAAATCACTGGCAGAATTAAGAACCGGAAAAGAAAAATCAATTGTTTTTCCTACACGCTGTCCTGTTTGTAATTCAAAACTTGAGAAACCACTTGAAGAAGCTGTTTGGCGATGTAATAACTATGATTGCCCTGCGCAGGTAGTAGAGCGTATTATTCATTTTGCAAGTAAAGACGCTATGGACATACGAGGTTTTGGAGAGTCAATAATTCGAAAATTCTATGAACTGGGCTTTATTAAAAATATCCCCGACGTCTATACGCTTCCATTTGAAAAAATAAAAGGATTAGAAGGGTTTGCGGAAAAAAGTATTTCCAACCTGCAAAAAGCAATTGAAAACTCAAAAGAGCAGCCTTTACATCGACTTATTTTTGGTTTAGGTATTAGGTATGTGGGTGAAACTACCGCAAAAGTATTAGCGCAAGTGACCAATCATCTGCTGGATTTTAAGGAAAGATCGATTGAAGAATTACAGTCAATGGAAGATGTAGGGCCCAAAGTAGCTGGAAGTATCTACCAATTCTTTCACAATAAAGATTCGATTAAATTGCTTGAAAGCCTTGAAACTCTTGGGTTGAAACTAAAAAATGAAAAAAAACAAGTGCCTGTTACCGGTAATTTATCGGGTAAAACATTTCTATTTACCGGAACACTTCCCACCTTGAAACGAAGCGTGGCAGAAGGAATGGCAGAGGCCCGGGGAGGTATATTATTAAGTGGGGTAAGCAGTAAACTTGATTATTTGGTAGTTGGGGAAGATGCCGGATCCAAACTGGAAAAGGCAAAAAAGATCAATTCTGTAAAGATTATTAGCGAGTCGGAGTTCTTAGAACTCCTCCAATAAAAGAAACTTTAATAATCGTATGCGCGAAATCGTTTATCTTTTCATTAACTTTATAAAAAAGGAAAAGCGATGGTAAAAAAAATCACTGGTGAATCTTGGAAAGGACTTCAATTTCCGGGATGGAAACACCTCCGTAAAAAGTATGCATTGTCGTCACATGGGCGTATTGCCAGTTATTACAGCGATGTAACAGCCGACGGCAAATTATTAGAAGGGTCACTAACTACCGGTTACAGAACCCTTAATCTTCACAGACCAGGAAACAATGGAACCTTGTACATTCACCGCGAATTGGCAAGACTGTTCATTTCCAAGAAAACACCGAAGCACAAGTATGTGGTTCACGTTAATCACAACAAACTTGACAATTCGGTGAAGAATTTGAAATGGGCCACGCTGGAGCAGATGATTGAACACCAGCAAGGCAGTCCTGCAAAAATTGCTTATAAAATTGTACAGGCAAACCGCACTGTTGGACTTAAACTTAATGCTGGCCAGGTTAAAAGCATTAAGAAAGTTCTTAAAGACAAAAACCGAAAGATCACCATTAAAAAACTTGCGGAAAAGTATCGCGTTAGCGAAATGACGATGTACCGCATTAAAAGTGGTGAAAACTGGGGGCGGGTAAAATCCTGATAACTGTTAACAACAAAAAAGCCAACCATATATGCGACGATGGTTGGCTTTTTTGTTGTTCGAAAATTATTTTTACAACATCGTACTTACCTTTATTCCATATTTATGTTACAGGCTCCTACCATTAAATTTTTGAAAGACTTAAAAAAGAATAATGATAAATCCTGGTTTGATACTCACCGTACCACCTACGAAAATGCAAAAGCCGATTTTGCAGGATTTATTCAGTTGTTAATTGATACACATAGTAAAAATGATCAATCCATTGACAGCCTAAAAGCAAGGGAATGTATGTTTCGCATAAACAGGGATGTTCGTTTCGCAAAAGACAAGTCGCCTTATAAAACAAATTTTGGCGCCAGTATTAATAAAGGAGGAAAAAAATCCACGCTGGCCGGCTATTATTTTCATTTGGAACCGGGAAAATCTTTTGCCGGTGGCGGAATGTATGCTCCAATGCCGGATGATTTAAAAAAAGTAAGACAAGAAATAGATTATAATTTTAACACATTTAAAAAAATAATCAACTCAAAAAAATTTAAGTCGGTTTTTGGCCGTTTAGATAATAGTAAAGAGTATACTTTAAGCCGTGTTCCTAAAGGTTATGAAATCGATAACACTGCTGCTGAATTCATAAAACTTAAAAGTTTTATCGCATTTGTTCCCATTAGCGATGCAGATCTTTCTTCAAAAAATCTGGTAAAAAAAATAGTGGATTCATTCGAAGCCCTGAATCCACTTTTAAATTTTCTGAACGCAGCAATTGAAGAATAGCTAACAAAAAAATATTTATTAAAGAAGGCCTGCCTTCACCAGGTATTCCGCAATTTGCACCGCATTCGTAGCTGCGCCTTTACGAAGATTATCAGAAACCACCCACATATTTAATGTTTTTGGTTGAGTTTCATCTCTTCTCAATCTTCCCACAAATACATCATCTTTTTCATGCGCATCTTTCGGCATCGGGTATTGCTGTGTTGCAGGGTCATCAACAACCACTACTCCAGGGGCTGATTGTAATAATAATTTCACTTCGCTCAATTCAAATTCATTTTCAAATTCAATATTTACACTTTCGCTATGCCCTCCCATAACAGGTATGCGTACCGTAGTAGCTGTTACCCGAATTGAATCGTCGCGCATAATTTTTTTTGTTTCCAGTACCATCTTCATTTCTTCTTTAGTATATCCGTTTTCCAAAAAAACATCAATCTGGGGTATTGCATTTAAATCGATCGGATATTTATAAGCCATTGGATAGTCCGTGGCTATTCCGCCAACTGCTTTTGATCTCTCGCCATTTAACTGATCAACTGCCTTTACGCCTGTACCTGTAACACTTTGATAGGTACTTACTACAATTCTTTTACTCTTATATTTTTTATGCAGCGGGTTTAGTGCTACTACCATTTGAATAGTAGAGCAATTAGGATTGGCAATAATCCTATCTTCACGGGTAAGCGCATCCGCATTTATTTCCGGAACTATTAATTTTTTGGCAGGATCCATCCGCCAGGCTGAGGAATTATCAATTACTGTTATGCCAGCTTCAGCAAACCGGGGTGCCCATTCAAGGGAAGTACTGCCGCCTGCAGAAAACAACGCAATAGCAGGCCTTGCGGCAATGGCATTATCCATACTCACTACTTTATATTTCTTCCCTTTGAATTCAATTTCCTTTCCGATGGATCTTTCAGATGCAACCGGAATTAATTCACTGACAGGAAAATTTCGTTCAGCCAATATCTGTAACATTTTTGTGCCCACTAAACCAGTGGCGCCAACTACTGCAACTTTCATGATTTACTCCTTTGCTTCTGGATCAATAGAGAAGCCTTTTAATGGTTACTAAAAAATGTTTAAATACGAAAATTCATGTTTTTTTTCTCTTTTAGAATAAGCTCAAAAAAAAGACCTTCCGGTAAGGAAGGCCTGTAGATCTTTTATATAGTAACATAAAGAACGCTGCAAACCTTCCCTCAGGACTGTTTCTTTGTGCGTTTGATATGTTTCATTGTTATCATCACTGTTGCAAAAATAACAGCACTTAGTAGTTTGAACAAATTTTTTATTTATTAGCCCTAACAACCGTTCATGTACAAACATTATTTCATACTTATTTTTGTGTTTGCAACAAACATAGCAGTTATCCCTGCACAAACCCCTCCACGTTTTACTATTTTAATTACTGAGCTATTTCCAGATCCAACCCCATCCATTGAATTGCCTGCCAGTGAATTTATTGAATTGAAAAATACTTCATCAAATACAATTTCTTTGCGCAATTGGAAAATCAGTGATGGCACCACTACGGGAGTAATCGCTAACAATTTCTTATTACAACCAGATAGTTTTGTGATTATTTGTTCATCTGCTGCTGCAAATTTATTTGCCACCTTTGGCACCACGATTGGTATCAGCGGCTTTCCTTCTTTAAATAATGAAGCAGATATCATTACGCTGTATTCGCCCGAAGGGTACATTATTCATTCCGTTAATTATACCAACAATTGGTACCAAAACGATTTGAAAGCAGCAGGGGGATGGACACTTGAAATGATTGATACAAAAAATCCATGTGGTGCCAATACAAATTGGAAGGCGAGTATAAATGATAAAGGTGGAACACCAGGAAATAAAAATTCTATTGACGGAATTAATAAAGATGAGCAACCACCCGCTTTGATCAGATCTTATACAATCGATAGTATAACAATTGTTGCTATTTTTAATGAAGCTATAGATAGTACCAGTGGTGCAGCCATATCTAATTATCAATTAAATAACCCTGACTATAAAATTCAATATGCTAAACCAATAGCACCCTTGTTTACAGAAGTACAACTAAGGTTAACTGTTGCCATGAAAGTATTCACTGAATACTCACTTACCGTAAAAAATATAACTGATTGTACAGGAAATTCTATAGGCATTTTCAATGCTACTAAAACTGGTTTGCCTGTTGCAGCAGATTCAATGGATATTGTACTGAATGAGCTGCTTTTTAACCCGCCACCAGATGGTAATGACTATATTGAGTTTTATAACCGCAGCAAAAGTATTATTGATTGCAAACAATTGTATATTGGAACTAAAAGCAGCATAGGGAATATTAGTAACAGTAAACAATTAACTACTACTTCTTTTCTAATTTTTCCGGGAGAATATTTATTGGTCACAGAAAATAAAAAATGGCTGCAACAACATTATAACGTAAAAGCACCTATGCAGGTTATTGAAATGACTGCATTACCTTCTCTTCCAGATGATCAAGGTAATCTATCATTACTTAATTTTCGCGGAGAAATAATTGACGCGCTTTTTTACAACCACCAATGGCATTTTGCGCTTATTACCAATAAGGAAGGAGTTGCATTAGAAAGAATAAATTATCAACAACCCACCCAACTTAAAACCAATTGGACCTCGGCAGCATCTACTTCGGGTTTTGGAACACCTACTTTTCAAAATTCTCAATTCGGAATTGAAGAACGAATAACATCTCAGGTAAATATCTCTCCAAAAATATTTTCACCCGATAATGATGGCGTTGATGATTTTTTGACGATTCAATGCCAACCTAACGAGCCGGGGTATGTGGCAACGATCCGTATTTTTGATGCAGCAGGAAGAAAAGTAAGGTTGCTAACGGCAAATTCAACATTATCCACCACAACTGTTTTCCGATGGGATGGGTTAAATGATCAACTTCATCAATTACCAACTGGAATGTATATTATTCTCACAGAAATTTTTAATCTTTCCGGAAAAACGAAACAGTTTAAAAATGTAGTTACCCTTGCAAAAAGGTTTTAATTGAAATGAATAAACTATACCAGTTCAATATCAAAACTAACTAAGTCAACAAATTGCTGTATCCGATTATCAATATCATTTTTATTGATCTCTTTCAATCTTTCAGGACCAAATTTTTCCACACAAAACGAAGCCATGGCAGATCCTACAATTATTCCTCTTTTCATATTTTCAAAAGAGATATCGCCTGTTTTAGCAATGTATCCAATAAATCCTCCGGCGAAAGTATCGCCAGCGCCTGTAGGATCGAATACTACTTCCAATGGAAGGGCCGGAGCAAAGAATACGTTTTCTTCATGAAACAATAAAGCCCCATGTTCTCCTTTTTTGATGATAAGATATCTTGGGCCCATTTTCATAATTTTCTTAGCCGCTTTTACAAGCGAAAACTCTTCGCTCAATTGCCTGGCCTCACTATCGTTCACCATCAACACATCTACAAGTTTCAATGTTTCTTTTAATTGCGGCATTGCTATCTCCATCCAAAAATTCATCGTATCCATCACAATCAGCTTGGGGCGTACTTTCAATTGTTCAATAACCTTTTTCTGAATAGTAGGATCAAGGTTTCCCAGCATCAGAAATTCTGAACCCTGGTAGCTTTCCGGTAATTGTGGATTAAAATCTAACAATACATTAAGGTCGGTAACGAGGGTATCTCTTGAATTCATATCGAGATGATATTTTCCGCTCCAGAAAAAAGACTTCTTATCTTTTTTAACTTCAACACCCTCTAATTGAACACCTCTTTTTTTAAGGTCATCCATTTCCTCTTGCGGAAAATCATATCCAACAATAGATACCTGTTGTATAGGCGTTACAAAATTGCTCGCCGCATAGGCTACATAGGTAGCCGAACCTCCAATGATGCGGTCTGTTTTACCAAAAGGTGTTTCAATGGCATCAAAAGCCATTGTACCAACTGAAATAAGCGACATGAAATTGTTAGATTTATGAATGATAAAATAATGTGCCTGCCAAAATTTTGCTAAGGGTTAAACCCTAAAGTTTGCAAACCTACACGAAATTTTTCATGCCTAAAAGTATTGGATGAGATTATATGCCAAAAGAAATAAAATCTGTTAGCCTTATTTTTGATAATGGCAAAATGAAAAAATCAAAAAAGCGCAAATGACCGTTAGTACTTGTTATATTTGCGGTCATATTCGTTCATATGGCAAAGATTAAAAGTAATAAAAGTAATACCCGTAAAGATGTAATTATCTCCAAAGCGGCCAGGTTATTTCGTGAGAAAGGTTATAGCGCTACCTCTATGCGCGATCTTGCAGAACATGTTGGCGTAGAGGCTGCGAGCTTATATAACCATATTAAATCGAAAGCGGAGATATTACAGGAAATCTGTTTCAAAACAGCTAACCAGTTTATGAATAATATCACCGAATTGGAATTGAGCGATCAAAAAAGTATTTCAAAAATAGAAAGCATTTTACGTTTCCACATTTCCCAAATGGTGGAACACTATGAAGAAGTTTATGTAATGGACAGGGAATGGAAACATCTTACCGATCCCTATTTATCGAATATGCAAAGTCAACGGCGTTCTTATCGCCAACGTATTGCTGCTATTATTGAAGAAGGTATTCGCAAAGGTGAAATTAAAAATATTGATGCCCCTACAGCCGTACTTATTATGCTGCATGCCGTAAGCGGAATTGAAAGCTGGCACCGAAGTGTTAAACGAATTAATAGTGAAGTGCTGGAAGATAATATGGTAATGATTATGATTGAAGGACTCAAGAAATAGCAAGGAGTTCGAAGCCGTTAGCCTAAAGCCAGTTCATAAAATTGGAGTTTGTTTTTTGGGTTTCTTTGTTTGGATCCTTGCATCTTGTTTCTTTATTTTGGACCCTGGCTCACTGTTTCTTCTTTTATTCCTAAATCAGCCTCCTTAGACGATTGCAAAACATGTCAATTCATTTTCATCCGCTTCAAATAAAAGAAATCCGTCGCGAAACGCAGGACTGTATTTCTGTTTTAGTAGATATTCCAGAGCGGCTTCAAAAAGATTTTCAATTCATCCAGGGGCAAAATTTAACGGTTCGCCTATCTATCAATAATGAAGAATTGCGGCGAACCTATTCTATTTGCAGTAGTCCGCTCGACAACGAACTGCGCATCGCTATAAAAAAAGTAGAAGGCGGCATTTTTTCAACCTATGCCAATGAGCAACTAAGGGTTGGCGATATACTGGAAGCTATGCCACCAATAGGAAAGTTTTATACACCTCTAAACAATACTCAACAAAAAAATTATATCGCTTTTGCAGCGGGCAGTGGTATTACTCCGGTACTTTCTTTAATCAAAACTACACTTGCAACTGAACCTAACAGTGAGTTTACGCTAGTATATGGCAATCGTAGCCGTAACGCTATTATTTTCTTCGAAGAATTGGAAGCACTAAAAAACAATTACCTGCAACGGTTTAGTATTATACATATACTAAGCCGCGAACGCACTGACAGCACGTTGAATATTGGAAGAATAAATACAGATAAATTAAAAGAACTTTCAACCGTATTAAACTATAAAAAGGCAGATGAATTTTTTATTTGCGGACCTGAAGCAATGACATTTGAAGTGATTGCTTTTTTAGAAGGTTTAGAAATAAGTAAAAAGAAAATCCATTTTGAACTGTTTAT
>JANNEK010000210.1:0-5975 GCA_031378605.1 Chitinophagaceae bacterium
ACATAACGGGCAAAGGGAATGGTTAGATCGTATTTTAACGCACGTTCAGTGAGGTTGGCATCATTTTTTCCATCGAGCACTTTTTCAAATCCAGCTTTTGATTTTTCAATATTTTTCGGATCGTTAAGCCCGTTATTAAGAATCTTAAATATCAATTTATCCCCTTCGTCTCCATACTTCCCCATCAATGTTTCCATATTTTCCATGGCCGGGGTTTCCAATGGCTGAAAACCATAAAGTTCAAAAACTTCTTTTATGGTATTGATGATATAGTATCGCTTGCGAATTGTTTCAGGTCCGAAATCCCTCGTTCCCTGTGGTATTGATGCTTTTACTTTAGTCATCTCCTGTAGGTTCATTTTTTTAAATGCATAACTGAAAAAAATCCAAGAAGCAAGAATCATAATTATAAAGGATAAAAACTTTACCCGACTTTCTTTCGCCTCTTTTTATTGATCATTATGTCTTTTGTAAATTGGTTTCTTGTAATTTATCTTTTGCTGGTTGCTTCTTATTTAATTCTTTGCTAACAATTGCTTCACAGGCTTTCTCTATCAACTTATAAACTTCATGATAAGCAGATGCTGGTTGTGACCATGGATCGGGGACTTCCTTATTCTTACCAGGATATAAATCATCCATCAGCAGCCTCACTTTTTTAGGATTGTATTCTTCCTGCGCAATTTCTTTTATATCTTCTATTACGTCTTTCGCCATCGCATAAATAAGATCATACTTATCAAAATCGTCGGCTCCGAACTTTCTGGAACGCTGGTGACCAATATCAATTCCATTTTCTAAGGCAATTTTTTTCGATAAGGGATGAGGTGGCTCTCCATCATGATATCCATTAGTGCCTGCGCTTTCAACAATCCATTCCAAACCAATCTTGCCCGCCTTATTTTGTAAAATGCCTTCTGCCAGTGGGCTTCTGCAAATATTACCAAGACAAACCATCAAAATTTTCATGAGCGCAAAGATAGATTATGGTGGAGAATTTTTTTGTTTATAGTTTATGGTTGGTAGTTTGAAATGAAGGGCTCCTCAGGTGTATAAAAATTATTTCGATAAACGAACCTCAAACGACAGCTATCCGCTTCGTTCACGTAATATGGAATTTACCTGCTGTCAGCATCTTAGTTATGAACTTGCGCAAGTTTCATCTCAACTAAATTATCAAATTAAAACCTGTAATGATGAAACCAGAAATGATTTTAAAAGCAGATATGCTTGACATTCTTTTTGAGAACCGTAACAAGTCATACGGGGCTTATGAATTAAGAAGATATTATAATGGACGTTTGTATAAAGCTACCGGTAGTATGCTGGGCATTGTATTGTTATTTGTTGGCATTAACTTTTGGAAAATGGACGGCCTGCCAGAATCAAACTTTATAAATTCAATACCACCAGATGTAAAAATTAATACAGTGGAAATAGAGAAACCTGTAATTCCAGAACCTCCTAAAAAAAATATTGCAACGATAAAAAGTCTTACACCGATTATTGTGCCGGATAATGTAAAAGCAGATCCGCCTCCAACACAAACAGACTTAGAAGATCCCAATAAGGCAATAGGAACTGCCACCGTTGACGGTGATCCCCCAAATGGTGTTCAACCGGTTTTGGAAGGAAATGGTTTGGGTAAAGAAATCGCTACTCCGGCAGTTGTAGAAAAGGAACCAGAAATATTAACACATGCACAATTCAATCCCGAATTTCCAGGTGGTGTGGAAGCGATGCGCAGATATTTACTAAAGAACTTACGATTTGATTTTGATGATATGGAACCCGGTTCAAGGGTTGAGATCAGATGTAAATTTGTGGTAGATAAAGAGGGTGTGGTTACGGGTATCGAAATAATAAAAAGTGGCGGACGTAATGAATTTGATAAGGAAGTTACCAGGGTAGTGGCTAAAATGCCCAACTGGAAACCAGGCATTCAAAATGGTAGAAATGTGGCGGTTTATTTTACATTGCCAGTAGTAGTAGAGGTTCCTGAACAATAAAAACTTTCCGGCTATTACCGCTAATCTATTAATTAGTATAAGGGTAATAGCCGGATTTCTTTTTCAGCTAAAAAACCTATCTTGCCCATACCCAAAAAACGATAATGGCTACTGATTTTGAAGAAAAAAAAAGAAAAGCATATACAAGCCGCCGGTCGGTATCCGACTATGGCATGGGTGTGCTCATTGCAGGATTGGGCGTTTTTTTTGCTATAGCCGATAAAATAGGAATCGAGTTCAATATTGAACCTCTGTTCCGTTATCTCTTTGCTGGTTTGTGCCTGTTGTATGGGGGCTTCCGGATTTACCGGGGCTTTAAGAAAAATTATTATAACGAATGAACAAGATATTTTCCTTTATACTTTCTTTTGTGAAGCCGATTTTTGTAGTATTGATACTTCTAACAATTACCAGTAGTTGCAAAAATAAAAAATCATCTGCACCCGAAGAAACACTTATAAGCGGCACTATTCATATAAGTGCCGATGAATCGTTTAAACCCGTTATAGATTCTCAAATAAAAGTTTTCGAATCGCAAAATACAGGTGCAAAAATAATCGTGAATTATAAAGCAGAAGCTGATTGTTTGCGGGATCTGAATAACGATAGCACCCGGATGATAATCGTAACCCGTGGTTTATCGGATAATGAAAGAGATAACCTGAAAGATACACTTCGTTTTTTTCCACGGTATGATATAATGGCCTACGATGCTATTGCCGTAATTGTAAATAATAAAGCTTCCGATTCCTTATTTACGATGGAAGATATCCGGTCTATGGTGAAAGGAACAAGTGGTTATAAATATAAAGTAGTGATGGATGGTAACAACTCTACCAGTACGGTACGGTTTGTGGTGGATTCGCTTTTGAAAGGGGAAAAGATGGGTTCAAACGTTGAAGGAGCAAAAAATAGTGAAGCGGTAATAAATTATATAGCGAAGAATACAGATGCGATTGGCCTTATTGGTGTGAGTTGGATTGGAGATCCGGGTGATGCTGACCAGACAAGTTTTTTAAAAAATATAAGAATAGCATCGATTGAGTGCAGGGGTTGCAAGGATGGCCCTTTTGTAAAACCCTATCAGGCAAATATTTATATGGGGAGATATCCAATGATCAGGCCCCTTTATTATATTTTAAAAGAAAATTATGAAGGTCTTGGCAGCGGGTTCCTGAATTTTCTCATCTTCGAAAGGGGACAGCGAATATTTAAACGA
Source organism: Chitinophagaceae bacterium (assembly GCA_031378605.1). Classification (GTDB taxonomy): domain Bacteria; phylum Bacteroidota; class Bacteroidia; order Chitinophagales; family Chitinophagaceae; genus Endoryza. The sequence continues at coordinate 3,229 of JANNEK010000210.1, forward strand.
GCTTATTTGTTACCATCACGTATGTCATTTGACCGTCAAAATATTGAAATATCAAAGTAAGGGTTTTTTAATAAGGTTTTAATACATTTACAAACACTAAAAAAAGCAGTCGCACATGAAGCGTTTATCCAGTTTAGTAACAGGGCTTGTTTTAATAGGGAACTTTCTATCTGCCCAGAGTGTTGATCAAGGAAAGAAATTTTTTTATTACGAGCGCTTTAAAAGTGCAAAAGAAAATTTTGAAAAAATATTGGCAGCAAATCCCAATGATTTGAATGCAGTCTATTGGTTGGGTCAAACCTTGTTTGAGTTAAAAGATTCGGTTGCTGCAAAGGAACTCTATTCAAAATCTCTGCAACAAAACGGGAACGCACCGTTGATATTAGTGGGTATGGGCCAGACAGAATTAATGGAAGGAAAAACAAATGATGCCCGTCAGCGTTTTGAAACAGCCCTCAGCCTTACTAAAAATAAAGATGTAAATGTTATTAACGCAATTGGAACAGCGAATGTAAGAGCCAGGATGGGTGATGCAACGTATGCCGTTGAAAAATTGATGCTTGCTACGCAAATGAAGGATTTTAAAAATCCTGATACTTATATTATTTTAGGAGATGCTTACCGAAAACTGATTGATGGAGGTAATGCAGTTACCTCGTACAATAAAGCAACTGTTTTTGATCCCCGTATGGCTGCTGCCAAACATAAAACGGCTAAAGTTTACCTCACTCAAAATAATAAAGATTATTTTTTGCCGCTTTTTGAAGAAGCTACTACATTGGATCCTGCCTATGCCCCCGCCTATTTTGAATTGTTTTATTATTGGTACCCGAGAGATGTAAATAAAGCCGCCATCTATTTAGATAAGTTTACAACAAATATGGATCAGGGCCCGCAGGTGGAGTATCTTAAAACAGATTTTTTGTATGCCTCTGCAAAATTTAATGAAGCAAAAGAAAAGGCGAAAAGCCTAATCACTCTTTATGGAGACAAAGTAAATCCAAGAATGTATCGTTTGCTTGCGTTTACTTCTGATACAACAGGAGACATCCCGGGCGCAAAACAAGCAATGCTTACTTTTTTATCGAAGGCTGCTCCTGAAGACATACTATCTACCGATTATGAAGAACTCGCTAATCTCAATTCAAAGATACCCGGTAGCGAAATGGAAGCATTTGCAAATCTGCAGCAGGCTGTTGAAAAGGATACGTTAATCGAAAACAAAGTAAAATATATTACCCGTGCAGCTTCAATGGCAAAGAAAATGGGTAACCGAAAAGAAGAAGCGGGGTGGTTGGGCATTGCCTATAATTTGAAAAAGAATCCTTCTAACAGAGATTTATATGATTGGGGTTTTGCTCATTACCAGGCTACCAATTATGTAACAGCCGATAGTATATTTTGTGGAGTATATCAATCTAAATACCCAGCCGAAATAATTGGTTATTTGTGGTGCGCCAGAAGTAAACAGGGTCAGGATGATTCTGCCAATTCAAAAGGGTTGGCAGTGGAAGCCTATAAAATATTAGCAGAAAAAGCAAGACAAATTGATTCGGTTCGCTATAAAGGTCAGGCACTTTCTTCCTATTTCTTTCTTGTACAATATTATAACGATATTGCTAAGGATAAAGCGGCAGCCATCAGTTATATCAATAAAGCATTAGAAGTTGATCCAACGAATGCAGATGCGATCAGGATTAAAGATATTTTATCGAAAACTCCTGCTTCAAGACCCCCGGCTTCACAGCCGAAACCTAAAACGCCACCTGTAAAAAATAATGCGGCGCCCACTGCTCCAAAAAAAAAATAATAAAAAAGAAATAACGAATTCATAGGTATAAATCCCTCCGATACAATCGGAGGGATTTATAGTTTCTAACTAGTTCTTGTTTTTCACGATAGCTGCCTTATTTTTGTTGCTCAAACACAGAATGGTATATGATTCAGTACCTGTTACAGGTCTCTTCTGCTAACCAATCTCCCAATAGTTCCTTCTGGTATTTCCCTGTTGGCGTTCAATTATTGTTTGCAATTGCTTTTATTGCTTTAATGATGGGCCTTACCCATTTTCTTGGCCCCAAACGTGCAACAAGCGATAAACTTGAAACCTTTGCAAGTGGAATAAAAAATCATGGAGAGGCGCGCCAGCCAATGGCTATTAAATATTTTCTTGTTGCCATATTGTTTGTGCTGTTTGATGTGGAAGTAATTTTCTTTTATCCATATGCGGTTATTTTTAAAGAGCTTGGCTGGAATGGATTTCTTGCAGTACTGATGTTTGTAGCTTTCTTTTTAGCAGGATTCATTTATATAATAAAAAAAGGTGCATTGAAATGGGAGGATTAGGAATACATTGAATATTAAACGAGCCGGCGGCATGAAATTCTGAACTATACAATGCGAGATAAGAAATAAAAGATTGGTTGAGCAAAGACTTTATCAATGAATACTTTAAAATAGTGTACAAAAAAGATAAATCAAGATTCTGGTGTATTTAAGTGAACATACAAGTAAAGAAGTTGTTTTAATTTTTGAATAAACTTGTCGGCAGACAGGTAGAACATTTAAACTTTAATATGTCAAGACCAGTTCGATACAATATATACGGGGAAACCGATATAAAAATGGTGAAAGAAGGCCCTGAAGGCTATCAGGGGGAGGGATTTTTTGCCACTTCGTTAGATAAAGTTGTAGGATTAGCCCGTAAAAATTCTATTTGGCCCCTGCCATTTGCTACCTCTTGTTGT
>JANNEK010000251.1:0-20288 GCA_031378605.1 Chitinophagaceae bacterium
CCATAAACCGAGGGGTGCGCCTCTGGAAAAATTACCTGAATCGGCCAATTTTCCATTATCATAATACTTTTGATAAATTCCATTTAACTCTCCATTTCGGTAATTGGCAGTAACTATTATTTTTCCATCTGAATTATAAAGTACAAAAACTCCATTTCTTCTTTTAAAGTTTCTTCGTTTATACTCCCCAGTGGCAACCAGCATGGTATCTAAGGTATAGAAATCTACCTCGTATAATTTATCTTTTATTTTTTTTGGGATTCCATAGTATTGTATTCGTTCCGGATCCTGTTCAGAACGAAAAAAACCATTGAAATGTACAACCGAATCTTTATGGCCTTGCCGGAATTGCCCGAAGACAGGTTGGCTATAAATAATAAGTGCTATAAAAAGTAATCGCATCTGTGTGCTTGTATCAATAAAATTAACGGTAAAAATGTATTTCAATAGTTACGGTAAATTCTGTGGTTCGGTTGTGTAGTATGGCGGGCGACCATTTTTCAATACTTCGAAAAAATCGTTCTACTTCTTTCCCTAATAGTTCATGAGGACTTTCTACTATTATAAATGAAATTAATCTTCCTTCTTTTGATATAGTGTAGCTTGCCCTTACATTACCATTCACGTTTTTTCCATCCAATTCTTTGGGCCAAAAAATATGATCGAGCATATAGTTGTTGAAGTCAACATTGCGATCAATAATTGCTACAGGAGGTTTTAGTATACTGCAAAAAATACCGGTGGCGCGCCCCAATTCATCGAAACATTCTAAGCCAACCACTTTATTTTTTTTGTAGTGCTCCTTCGTACTATTCATTCCTTTTTCATAATAATAATTCCATTCGCCTTCCCGAAGGCCATTACTAAAAGCTCCTTTCGATTCTATCTTTCCATTTTCATACAAGTTTATCCATTCCCCTTGTTTTTCACCATTGATATAATTACCCGAGTCTTTCAATAGCCCGCTTTCGTAATAAGAAACAGATATTCCATGTAGTTTTATTATCAGGGAGTCATCATCTCCCCAAATTCTATTACTCCTCTTTTTAATGGAACTGTTAGCTGATAGATTATCGACTAGTGAGTCCATCGGTTGATAATGAGTGATCGTTTTTAATCGCCCGGTTTCGTACCAACTGTACCAGGAATTTACCAATTGGTTATTTTTTACCATACCTGAATCCATTAGATGACCATTTTCATACCAGAATTTCCAGATTCCTTGTTTGGTATTATTAAGATAGGTTCCTTCAATAGCTTTTATGTTTTTTATATGATACAAAGAGAATGGGCCATCCTTAATAGTTAATGCCCGGTCCTTGAAATAAGCTTTCACTAACAAACCTGTATCAGCATATAAAGCAACCAACAACCAATGATCGTCAGATTTAATGGCAATACCACCGTATACTGCTTTATTTTTTGAAGTAAAATAAAGCTCGCTATCGAAGTATTTTCGCAACGTATCACTTTTTTGTCCATATGTAAAAAAGCCAGCGCCTAAAACAAAGATTATTATAATTGAAAAACGCATTGATTATTTTATTTTTCTAAAAACGGGATACCGTAAATGATCAGGTTCGTAATAGGGAGAATGCTGATATACAAAATTTAACTGGGCGGCTCCATTTTTAGCAAAGGCAGAATCGGTTATTCTTCGCTGTTCCAGCTTTTCCTTTATTAGTGGATTATCTTTTAAATACTGCTCCGCAATTTCTTCAAAGGCATAGCCACTATATCCTTCTTTCTGGCCAAGTATTCCATCAAAATAATTCCAGGAAAAATACGAATCCTCTGCCTGTGGTTCCAATACTTCCATTAAAAAACGATTGGCTTCCTGGTTCATCGAAATATAATAATCTCCTTTTCGAAATTTAATGGTTTGAATACTGCTTGATAACTTTACTTCGTTGTTCAGGTGATGCATTTCATAAGGCCGGGCACCCGATTTATAGTCTTCAATTCGATATACTTCAACTTCAATCATCGTGTCTTTAATAAGTTGGCTCATCTGTACCTTATTTAGTTTTAGCAGATCCAACACCCTGTACCATCCCTGTGGAATTATGTAAGCTAAAGGTTTTGTAACAATGGTCTTACTATCAAAAAAGTTAAAATAATTTATTTTCTTTTCGTAAGGCTTGCTGCGGTCATAGTACAATCGGGGTTGGCCGGATATAGTGCTGGGCTTTCGAATGGCCTCAAAACCTTTAAAAGTTACTTCATCAAATTTGTTTCGGTTGAGTGACCAACTTAATGGAAACTCAGTTTGATTTTTTACCGAAGCTTTTGTTTGACTTCTAAGTTGTTTAATAGCCTCGCTGTTTTTCGACGTAAATGAAATAAAACTCCTCATTAATTCATAGGTTGCTTTTACGCGTTGATCATACGATTTTAACATATGGGTTTCCGGTACAAAAGCAAAGGTATGCCACAGACTGGAATAACCGCTACTGTACCGGGGCCCGTCAAAATAAGCAGTCATTCCTGCATCGGGCGTATTACCATTAAAATTTACATAGGGTACCAGGTCGTAACCTTTTTCTTTCATGGAAGAATAAATGCCCGGCTCAAAAGTTTTATTCATGTATTCGCCCATTACACCACCCAGTTTATTATGTTGCGAGCTTAATAGGGTCATGATATGTTGATAGTCGGCGCCATTGCTTACATGGTTATCAATAAAAACGTCGGGATCGGTGAGATGGAAAATTTCGGCGAATGATCTTGCTTCTTTGGAGTCGCATTTTATAAAATCTCTATTCAGGTCCAGGTTTTGAGAATTACCCCGAAAACCAAATTCTTCCGGTCCATTTTGATCCACCCTGTAATTCGCACTTCGGTTTAAACAACCTCCTATATTATACACGGGAATAATTGCAAGAATTACGTTTTCAGGTAGAATAATTTTATTGATTACAATATCTCTTGCCAATAACATACTGGCATCTATGCCATCGGGTTCACCCGGATGAATTCCATTATTAATTAGTAAAATTCTTTTATTGTTTTTACGAATATTTTCAAAATTGGAATCGCCATTGGTAGCAACTACTACGAGGTGAAGTGGAAACCCGGCATCACTCATTCCCATAGTAAGCATTTTCACTTTACCCGATTGTGCATCGAGTTTTTGCCACCAGGCAATAATTTCAGGATAGGAGGGTGATTGAGTGCCTTTTGATTTTTCGAAAACGGTAGTGATACTTTGAGCATGCAGGCATCGGTTCATCATTAAAATGAACACTAAAAGAATTGTATTTTTCATGACTACAAGTTACCGGAAAAATTATTTCAACCGGAGGCCGTATTAAAAATAGATTAATGATTAATAAGTTTCAGAAATTCTTCTTTTTTACGTCTGGCCACATCAATTACATCGCCGTTTTGCATCATTACCTGGCCGCCCTCGCCGCGTATATATTTTTTGATATAGTTGAGATTGATGAGATGAGAATTATGTACCCGGTAAAAATTATAGGGTACCAGCATATCCTCAAAATCCTTCAAAAGTTTTGTTACCAGTATACTTTTTCCTTCAATAAAAAATAGTTTAGAATAATTGGAGCTTGATTCAATATGCATGATGTTTTTGATCGGAATAAACTCAAGTCCTTCGCTGGTGGGGATAGCAATTTTTTCTTCCTGGTTTTTTGAGTGAGATAACGAATGTCGAAGTACATCCAGCTTATCTTTTGTTTGCAAATGACGGTGTTTGTTCAGTCGTTCAACGGCATTTTGTAAATCTTTAATGGCAATGGGTTTTGTTAAGTAATCAAATGCACTGATGCGTATTGCATCTACTGCATAATGATTGTAAGCAGTAGTAAAAATAATATCAAAATCATATTCGCCCAGTTCATCCAGCATGCGGAAACCATTCATTCGGGGCATTTCAATATCAAGAAAAATTACATCTGGCTTGTGTTGTCTTATTAATAAAATAGCCTCTTCGGGTTTGTTAGCAGCAGCAACGATCTGTACATCCGGGCAAAACTCTGTGAGTTTCTGCTGTAAATTTTGCAAACTGCTGGGTTCGTCGTCAATTAATATAGCTTTTAATAATTCCATAATTATATGGTATTAAGCATGATCTCCACCCGGGTTCCGGCTGGATTTTTTTCATTATCCAATAAGTCGGTAAAATGTACAAAATCATTTCCGTCGGGGTGCTTGTTAAATAAATTTATTCTGTCTTCTGTAATTTTTAGCCCCACACTTTTATGATAGGGTTTATTTTGTTGATTGTATACAGAAGCCTGGGCTCTGCCTACGCCATTATCCTGCACGGTATATTTAATTTTTTCATTTTCAAGAGATGCCATAACGGTAAGCATTAGTCCTTTTTCTTCGCTATGTGCCAACCCGTGCACAATAGCATTTTCAACATAAGGTTGTATTAAAAGAGAGGGAACCCGGTAATCACCTCCGGCCAATACCGGATCAATAATTGTTTGATAGCTGAAACGGTTATTGAAACGTAATTGTTCCAGATCGATATATAATTGCAAAGCTTCCATATCTTTTGCTATAGGAACAACTTCGTTTCTGCTGCTATCTAAAATCATTCTTATGAGCCGGGCAAATTTATTAAGATAGTCACTGGCCAACCTCTTTTCGTTTTGCATAATAAAATTTTCAATACTATTCAGGCTGTTAAAAATAAAATGCGGGTTCATCTGTAATCGAAGTACTTTATTTTCCAATTCTGCTTTTATCTTTTGAACCTTGATTGAAGTGCGAAGGTTTCGCTGATAAAAAATAACCACTGCAATCGTTAGTGCCATTAAAAAAGCCAGTATATAAAAGATAAGGGTACGGCGGTTATTTTGCAGTTCCAGTTTTTTAATAGCATTGTCTTTCTTTAATAAAGCTATCTGCTCTTCTTTTTGTTTTGTTTGATAACTTATTTCGAGATCGGCCAGGGCGGCTTTTGTTTTTTCATTAGATAAAGAATCTTTCCTCATTAAATATTCTTGCTGATAATGAAAGGCGCTTTTATAATCTTTTAATTTGAAAAGAACAACGGCCAGGTTTTGAAGAGCTATTACTACCAACACCTCCTGTTTATTTTTTTTTGAAATTCCCAACGACTTTATAAGTTTATTCTTTGCTGCTGTATAGCTGTGTAACATTGTATCGAGTGCTGCTGCGCTTAAATAAGCTTTTGCCAACCCCCAGGTATTATTTCCACCATTAAGTTCATTAAGGATTTTAGCTAATAGTGATTTTGCCTGATTGTATTTTTTTTGTATCAGAAAGAAATCTGCCCATATAATACTGTTCGTAATTTGTTGTTCCCTGTCTCCCACTTTTTTTGCAATTGAATCTGATTTTTTGAGATAAATAAATGCTGAATCATAGATTTCAAGGTTGTTGTAATAGGATGCTAAATTGGAGGCGGTTTTCATGTAAGGCATGGTTATGTTTTCAAGATAACCAAGTGCTTCTTTTGAAGTTTGAATAGCTTTTTGATCATCTTCCGATTCGTTGTACAATTCACCAAGGTTGGCCAGGGCCATTCCAAGTCCTGGCAGGTGACCATTTTTTCTTGCACCATTTACTGATAACTGATAGTAAGCAATAGCTGTTTTAAACATACCAAACCATTGATATACGGTTGCAATGTTTTGAGAGAGACTTACTCTTTTTGGATCAAACTCCGGCATCGTATCAATCAATGCTTTTAAGGAGTCGAGATAAACAAAGGAAGAATCTTTATTTCCCATTTCAGAATAGCGCTCCATAATTTCTCTTACAGAAAAAACATTATACTTTCTTAGTTTATCAGGAAAATAAGGCAAAACTTTTTTATAATAATAAATAGCGCTATCGGGTTTCAAATATTTATAGGTAAAAGCTTTTCCGATGAAATAGTTGAAAATGCCTTTCATGCTATCTACTTTGTTTTTTTCTGCGAGTAATAAGCCCTGTACCGACCAATTGTAAACGGGTGTTAATTGATCCTCATTCAATGAATCACTTACAATTTTTACCAGGAACTCCATTTTCAACTGATCTGTTGATAGTGTCTTGTATTTATCGGGGAAAGGGTAGATTTTCCTACTCATCAAAGCCTCCTGACTATTTGCAGCAGTTACAAAAAAACCAACCAAAAAATATATACTCCAAACTTTCCAGTGCAGCTTAAAATAGAATCGTTTAATGAATGAACTGAACATTAGCTGTTTTGTTTTAAGGGCACACACTGAAAAAATAATTCTTCAATAAAAAGATTGCCTTTACCAGCATCCTAATTTACTAAATATTATCATGGCAATAATCCCAAACTTAGCAACCTTCTAATACCCGTAGAATAGTAATTCAATAGTAAGAGTTTTTGGCTGTATACATGGCAGGTTATCATAAACAGGTGGAAAGATTGATTAGAAGGAAACCATTTAAGGCTAAAACCTTTTGATTAGCCAACTACACACAGAAAGCCGCCAGTCATACAGCCGAACTTTTATTCCTTTTAATCACCTATTAGTTTTACGAAACCTAAATTATTTCTTATGCGAAAATTAGTTTCTATTATTAATGTATTAGTGCTTCCATTTTTTATTTTTGGACAGAACGTTGGTATCGGTACCAACACCCCCACCCATGCTAAGTTGGAAGTGGATGGCGCGGTAGGAAATGTTGTTGGGATCTTTGGAAATAGCACTTTTCCGGGCTTATCTCTGAATTATAGTTACCCCGAACTGGGCTTTAATTATTATTTCAGCAGCGGCAACAAAGCGATGGCGGCAGGGTTTGCTTCTTTAATAGGAATGGATCCTACAAATGGCAATATGTATTTTTCCAATTTTAACAGCAACCAGGCTCCCGGGCCCTATTCTGATATTGCCGGTTATACGGAACGAATGACATTAAAACAAAACGGCCGATTCGGTATTGGTATATCCAACCCTAATGCGCAATTAAGTGTGTCAAGAGGAACTGGTGTGGATGGAACTGCTGCTTTCTTTGGCACTACTCATGTTTCTCATTTTAATTATGGAAATTTTGAAGATACTTATATACGACCGGGGAAGGACAACCGCTTTGTGTTTATCAATGATGTTCCGAATGGGTTGACGGTTATTGGCCGTGCTACCACACTCGGCAATGTAAAACTTACAGTAGGAGATAATACTTCTTCTCTGTATAAAGGAATGGATATTACGGGTAATGGAGGTAGTCTTTGGCCAGCCATTGATGCACATGGCCAAAACGGTTCACCGGCAATAACAATTGATGGATATATCAAGGTTAATCCGGCAAATGATAACCGAAGCGCTTACCAGTTACAAACTCAACGAAGCAGTCCGGGAGCCGATGGGTTTCTGAGTGACACGTATACTCCGGGTCCGGGTTCACCAGATGGAACTGTTTACATTCTTATAAATAATGCGCTTTGCAATGACGATCCAAATGTGCTCATCTATTATTCTTTTGTTGGTTATTACGAGAATAATAAAAATTACCAGAGTTATCTGAGTTATAATTCCGGATTGGGAAGATGGTATGTGATTTATAAGTACGATGTATATGCTGGATTTGTTAGCAACAACTTTGCTCCCAATCTGAATATTTTAATTATAAAACAATAAGAGTATGAAAAAACTATTTCTATTATTGATCTTAAGTGGTTTGTTTTTAGTCAAAGGATTCGGGCAAAGCGTAGGGATCGGAACCAATATTCCTGATAACAGTGCTATCCTGGATGTGAAATCAGGTACTAAAGGAATGCTGATTCCGCGAACCAATCCTGCCGGCCGAAATGCTATTTCAAATCCTGCAAAAGGCCTGTTGGTATATGATACTACAGATAATTTTTTGTGGTATTATAATGGAGCTGGATGGAATACTGTCGGAAGCGGTTTTCAATTACCCTTTGCAGCTAATACTTCAATCAATACTGGCAATGCCGTGTTTTCGATTATCAACAATGGAAGTACAACACCAGTATATGCTGAAAATACAAATCCGGGCGCGATCGGAGTACAGTCGTTTGGAGGATTGCGGGGAGTGGATGCCTTCTCCTGGAATGGAACTGGCTCCCGGTCAAGTATAGGTGTTTTTGGTTCGTATTATGGTGGACCATTCGGGGCTCCAACGGTGGGAGGAGTGGGAGTAATGGGTATTGGGCTGGGTGGGGGGTTTCCCTCGCTTACTCTTAATAATAAACATTTTGGAATGTATGCGCAGGCCAGTGACTACGGTATATATGCAAAAGCTCCTTTTAATACTGGTGTTGCTGCTTTATTTTTTGGGCAAACCTGGATGCAGGGCAGCCAACACTATTCTCATTTTAATTTTGGGGTTAATGAAGATACGTATATCCGTGCAGGTAAGGATAATTCGCTGATTGTAATTGGCGATGGGACGGGACAGCGCGTGGCCATTGGTTCAACTACGGTAGCATCGGGGTTCTCCTTATCTGTTTCCGGGAAGGTAATTACGGAAGAGGTACAAATACAATTAAAAACGGCCTGGCCCGATTATGTATTTAGCAATCATTACCGGCTAACACCCCTTGAGGAACTTGAGTGCTTCATTTCACAACACCGGCATTTACCCAATATTCCTACAGCAGCAGAAATAGAAAAAGATGGATTGCAGGTGGGTGATCTACAAAAAAGAATGATGGAAAAGATTGAAGAGTTAACGCTTTACCTAATCGGTTTAAAAAAAGAGAACGAACAATTAAAGAACCGTGTAGAGCAATTAGAAAAAAACAATTAGTTGACACTTCAATCGTGGAAAATGAACAAATTTATATTTGGCATACTGCTCTCAATTGCTTTTCCAGAACTGATACACGCACAAATGAGTGTTCCGGAGGATCTTTCCTTGCAATTATCCGGTACAAAAAAATTTGACGAGCAGCAGCAAACGATTAATTCATATTATTCAAAACTGTTGAAGCGGGCTGGTTCAGATACGATCGCAGCGAAAATGATTAATCGCCAATTAAAATACTGGAACCGGTATTTTTGGTTCGCAGAAAGACATTTGAATACAAATGGCGAAGTTGAAAACGTGACAAAAAAATATGATGAGGTACTTTCGTCTGGCATTCCTTCAAATTCAATTGCACGAAATTCATTTTATGGAGACTGGCAACCCTATGGTCCTAATTTCGTTGATGATGGTTGCGGCCGTGTTGATCGAATTGCTTTTCATCCTACCAATCCAAATTTATTTTATGCGGGTACCCCTGCGGGTGGTTTATGGCGTACTACAAATAATGGTGCTACATGGGAAGCATTGAACCATTATAATCCTTCGTTGGGAGTATCCGGAATCGTAGTGGATTATTCAAACCCAAACCGCCTATTTATTTTAAGTGGCGATGGCGATAGTTATCTGCCCCTAGGTCTTGTAAATAATTTTGGTTATATCAGGTACAGTACTGGTATTTACCGGTCGGATGATGCTGGCGCCACCTGGTATAAAACGGCACCATTGCCAGGTACTTCAACAGTTGTAACCACTAGCTCGAATTACACCGGGTATACGTTAAAACAACACCCAACAATTCCTGATATTCTTTATGCGGCTACATCTGCAGGTTTATTCAGAACCCAGGACGGAGGGCTAAGTTGGACAATCGTAAATATCTTTGCGGGCCAAAATATAATCCCCGGAACTACTATTTGGGATATTGAATTCAAGCCAGGCGATCCCAATACTATTTACATTTCTTTTAATTATGGCAACGGCTTTGCACTTTCAACAGATGGGGGAGCTAATTTTAATTATTCAAATTCCGGATTAACCAGTGTTACCGGGTATTCCCGTATCGAATTGACTGTTTCTCCTGCAGCTCCGAATAATGTATACTTACTGGCAGGTGGCTCGGGCACTACTGCTTTTGTAGGTCTTTTTGTATCGAATAATAGTGGGGGTTTGTTTGGTTTGAGAAGTAACACGCCGAATATTTTTGGTACTCAATATGGAACTGGTGGACCAGCCAGGAACCAATCCAATTACGATATAACCCTTGCTGTAAATACATTAAATACAAACCAACTTTTAATGGGAGGTATTTCTGTCTGGCGATCGAACGATGGAGGAAGTAGTTGGACAGAAATTACTGACTGGACATTTGACAACCTAAGTTCAAATTATGGCGATGCTGATTATGTACACGCGGATATTCATCAGATAATTGTAAACCCATTGAATAACCGCTTTTATGCTGCTTGTGATGGCGGTATGGCGTGGACGGATAATGCAGGAGACAATTGGGTACAGATACATAATCTGCAAATCACCCAGTTTTATAAAATCGAAGGTATTAATGAAAGAGGACATGTTTGGGGTGGCGCCCAGGATAACGGTATCATTGAATTTAATGACGACGAGAATGATAATATATACAATTATAAATCATTTAGACCGGGCGATGGTTATGATGTACTGACTGATGTAGAAAATCAAAATGATTCTTATTGGTCCGTAAATCAACGTATCATAGCAGACGGAGTAATAGATATTGATATCAGTATTCCAAACGAGCAGAATTTTTTTAAGCTACTTGCTATGCATCCTACTGATGAAAACAGGATTTATGCCGGAAGTGCATCTGCTTTATGGAGATCAGTTGATCGGGGAAGTAATTGGGGTGTTATTAATACAAACAATTGCCAGGGAGCACTGGCAGTTTGCCCCAATAATGTAAACAGAATTTATGCTGGCAATACCGTGCTTATTCGTTCAGATAATATAGGATCAACAACTCCTTCAATTACTGTTATTACTCCGCCAGAACTTGCAGGTTCTGTTTTCCCTATTAGTTCTTGGGCACGTATTACGGGAATTGCTGTAAATCCTGTAAACTCCTCTGAGGTGTGGATTTCTATTGCAGGCTATGGATCAGGAGTAAAAGTATATAAATCTCTTGATGCAGGTTTAACCTGGCAAAATGTAAGTGGTTCATTACCTAACCTGCCTGTAAATTGTATTAAAATGGATGGTGCAGGTAATGTTTATATAGGAACAGATATTGGTGTTTATGTAAGAAATAACAGTTTATTGGACTGGACCCCATTTTATAATGGGTTGCCACGTGTTCCTGTAACCGATATTGAATTTAGAAATAATCCAACTGTAGGAAATCCAGAGGTTTTGATTGGAACATTTGGAAGAGGAATATGGCGCACTGCACCTTTTCAAAATTGCACGCTTAATTTAATTTTAGCTGGGGTCTTAGGCGGACAAATTTTTTACCAGGCCTCCAATACTATTCAAACGCAAAACCAGGTAAACGGAAACCTTGGTAATGAAATAAATTATCGTGCCGGAAATGCTATTAATCTTTTATCCGGTTTCCAGGCTCTCCAGGGATCAAAAGTGAATGCAAAAATTGCTGATTGTTCTGGAGGGGTTCCCCTTAAAATAAACTCAACAGAGGTCTCAGGCGATAGTTCATTAATAAAGCAATAAAATTTAAATTTTGACTTACTGAAAAACAGGTAAGCCCGTTATCATCATAATAAACATACAAAGCATCCAATTAATTAGATGCTTTGTATGTTTATTATTAAAACTTATTTCTAGCGCTTATGTACTATTTTTTTTATCAATTTACGTAAGCTATTTTAATTTAAAGCCTGAATTTTTTCATCAAAGTATTAAAACTGCCGGTAATTACATTGTATTTGGTAAACGTTTCTATCTCATGTTTGATTTTCTATAAATTACCCAATGTAGCACAAGCGGGCAGAATAAATTTATCAGTTTATAGATTCATGCTATGAAAATTTCCCTCCGAATCTTTTTTTAAGAAAGCATTGAGTCTACAAGGCTTTTCCCCAACGAAATAATAAAAGAAGCAATACTAATACTGGTTGTCTGGTTCCTCCCCATAAGTATATCTTTCATCCCCATCATTGATCCGTTCTTCCCCTTCACCAACTTTCTACCTGGCTCACCGGTATAATTTACGCTTGCATTTAACGCCAGGATATATACAGTATTCAAAAACATTTTTTAATTCATTAAAAACAAGTTATGAAAAAGAGTATTACGACTTTGCTTATCGTTTGCGCATTTTTTAGTACAGGTTGCATTAAAACCTTATTTGATAAGAAAAAAGATCCGGCAGAAGATCTTAAAACCAAATACACCGGCTTTTGGGTTTCTTCCAAAGGGGCAGAAGATGCTAATGGAAATGGAGTGGTAGATGCCAGTGAAATTCAATCCATCAATGGATCCTCTGATCTCAGTCTTGATAACAATGGCACCTACACGTATTCCATCAGAAACAATGGCAATGTGTTTACCATGCGTGGTGGATGGCAAATAAATACAGATGGAAAATCGATCACCATTACAGATCCTGCGCAGGGCAGCATACGTTTCGATATTAAAAATGATAAAGAAATCCAAACCGAGCCAATAGTATCGAATGGCAGAACAACCTGGCTTATTTATAACCGTTAGTATTTATTCACCTTAAATATAATCATCATGAAAGCTTTGCTTATGTATGTGTTGGCTTCCTTCTTACTGCCCGGAAGCAACAGTACAACAAATCCAGGAAAACAAACAAACAATGAAACCGGTAAGGAAGTAGTTATCACCAGCGACATTACGGTGAGTACACCAGACGGACCGGTAACGCTTCGGTCGGGAACTCCCATTGTAATTGAAACACTTCAAACGCTGAATGCAAAAAATCTTTCTGAAGGGCAAACCGTGAACGTTCGTGTAAAATACAATGTAGTGGTAGCTAAACAAATCGTGGTGGCTGCGGGCGCATTGGGCAATGCCACCATTTCCGAAATTTCTAAACCAGGTATGTTTGGCAAACCCGGGCGAATTGAATTACAAATTCAAAGTATTCAGGCGGTAGATGGTCAGCAGGTATTGGTAAGCGGTATGCCAATGATAGCCGAGGGGCAGAATAAACGGGCACTTGCCTGGAGTTTATCAATCGGGTTATTAATTCTTACCCTGGTTGGTGGCGCCATTGGTTTTTTTATCAAGGGTAAGCCGGCTGAATTAAAAGCAGGAACCGGTTCAAACGCCTCTGTGGCATCTGATGCGCAGGTAGATGTTGATGAGAAATAGAATAAGTCGTAGTCAGTGCTAATATCCATACTCCGTTTGCGACTTCACCAGGAAGAGGTATTGAGTCTAACAATGCATAGGTATTAATGGGCCGGCAGATGTTTCCTGGATTACTTATAAGCAAAGTCAATCTTCTGTCGGCCTGTTGTACCTTTTTTACTACCGATTAATTTTATAACAATGCTTTCGTTGGTTTCAAAATTGTTAGTTACGCCGCTTGTTTTTATGTATGTATTAAATGTAGCAGATTCAGAAAAAATAAGAAAAGTGGAGAAACTGAAAAGAAAAAATGATTTGCCGGTTGGTAATTGCCGGATAGTAATAGATAAATCAGATTACTTATTGCGATTGTATGATGAGCAGGGATTGTTTGCAAGATACCCGGTAGTTTTTGGATCAGAACCTGAAAAGGATAAGTTTAAAGAAGGCGATCGCAGAACACCTGAAGGAAGCTTTACTATTCAATCAATCAAAAAACATAAGAAATGGGATTATTTTTTATTGCTCGATTATCCGAACAAACTCAGTATTGAAAAATTTGAACGGCGGAAAAAAGAACAGGTGATTAATGAAATGGATGAAATTGGCGGGAGTATTGGCATTCATGGTACCTGGCCAAACGATAACTATTTAATCGATCGGTATAAGAACTGGACCGATGGTTGTATCTCTTTAAAAAATGCAGCTATCAGGGATCTAATGCATTTTATTAAACCAGGCACCGAAGTAATTATTCAAAAATAAAATAGGTGTATGAATTATTTAAAGAATAGTAAACCTTGCCATGAAATCAGCTTTATAATTTTTCCCAATTGGAATATGCTGACCTTCTATCTGTATCGTTTGATCGCTTTCATTAATGGCGGTAATACATTGAAGGTTCACCATATATTCCTTATGAACCCTCATAAAAATGGTGGGGGGCAATGATTTTTCAAAAGCAGTTAACGATTGTTTGATGGCATATTGATTTTTTTGGCGGGTAAACAACCGAATATAATTCTTTGCATCTGTTTGCACAATGGTAATATCTTCTTTTAAAACAGGCTTTAAGTTTTTGCCTGTTCTAATCATCAGTTGCTGGCTTTTAGATGCTTCCCCGGCGATCTCCCGGTAAAACGAATCCTGTGGAAAATCGGATTTAAGTAAAGCCGCTTTTAAATCCCCCTTATTAACAGGCTTATGCAAATAGGCAATCGGATTTAATTCATAACATTTTCGGATTACTTCTTCATCAAGGTAGGAAGTAACAAAAATAAACGGTATATCAGTTTCTTCTTTAATCGCTTTGGCAATGGAGATACCGGAAAAAGTGCCATTAAGATTGAGATCGATTAGTAATATATCCGGTTGAAACTGCCTGATCTTCACCAGGGCATCAATACCTTCATTCGTGTATCCCAGCCAGGTATATCCCAGTTCCTCTGTAGTTATCCGGATATCTTCGGCATGCACCCATTCGTCTTCAATCAGGAATAATTTCTTCATGCGCAGGAAAATGGTAGTTTACAAATCTTGTTTGAATTGAATGCGAATGGTAGTTCCTTTTTCCAATTCGCTTTCCAAAAATAATTCACCTTCATTCAAAGCAACCATTTTTTTTATAAGCGAAAAACCAATACCGCTTCCTTTTTCTCCCCGGGTACCACTGGTTGTTTGTTGTAAAGGTTTCTCCATTAGTTCTTTTGCTTTTTCCTGGCTCATCCCAATTCCACAGTCGGCAATCACTATTGTATAAAATTTTTCCATTCGTTCACTATAAATGGTAATAGACGCTTTTTCAGTAAACTTTACTGCATTGGAAATAATATTTCGAATGATAAGCTGAAAAGCTTCTTTATCAATAAAGATTGTATCATTATTTTTTAAAAGGTTTACGATATCTATATTTTTGAAACGAATCATTTCATAAAAGGGTTGAAGTACTTCTTCAACAGTTTCCCGTACCAATACCTGTTCTTTTCTTGGTTTAAATCCATCCAACTGCTGCACACTCCAAAACAATAAATTATTGATGGTACTTGAAATTCTCACGGCATTCTCCTCTAATTTTTCAGCATATACGGCTGCATTGGCGATATCATTTTTTTGAAAATAAGAACGCATAATTCTTCCAGCCCGGTTAAACGGAAACACCATACTTTTTAAATCATGCGCAATGATTCTGAATAATTGGTTTTGCAGCGTGGTTAGGTCATTTAGTTTACCGTTAGCGGTTTCTACCTGTTTTTTTTGAGCTGCCAATTTTCGGTTCAAGTATACAAAAAACAGTATGCCCATCAGCGTTATAAAGGATATAAGTGTGAATAGCTTTATTCGATTATTTTGCTCTCTTAATTCTATTTCTTTTTCCTTTTGATCTTTCTCCAGCCGAACAATCTGCAGCGATTTTGACTGATTGTTATACTTGCTTTCGAGATCCTGGGTTTGCAGCGTTACTTCCCTGTTAAGCAGACTATCTTTTATTTGAACATATTTTTTATAATAGCGTATGGCTTCCCGATGATTTCCGGATGCTTCATAGATATCAGCCAATTGTTTGTTGGCTACTTCTATCTCTCCTGCATCGTTATAAACGTTACTGATAGCTGTACTCTTGAGTGTATAGTCCAATGCCAGCGGATAAGAGCCCTTTAAATAATAATAATTTCCAAGTGTACAATAGATGCTTGCCAAAAAACTTTTATCATTTATTTCTACTGCAAGATTCATACTTTCTATTGCCAGGTTTCGCGCTTCATCAATTTTAGTACCCTGGTGAAGGAATATTTCTGCCAGTGCCCGTAGGTTGTAGCACAATTCTATTTTATTTTTATAGAAACGTGCCGTATCAATACTTTGCCGAAGGATTCGTTCTGCTTCAGTGAATTTATTTTGTAAGGAATAGGCACGCGCTAAAAATCCTGAGGCCCGGCAGAAAAAACTTTTATAGCCATTCTTACTAGAAATGGCAACTGCTTTGGCTGCATAGTTTTCTGCCTCCTTATAGGCTTTCATTTTTCGATAGCAATACGATAAGTTGATAAGGGCTGTTGGCATGGAGGCGTAGTTTCCCTGTTGTTCGTATAAAAGCATTGTTTCATTTAAAATGGATACTGCCTTTTGATAGTACCCCTCATTGGTTAGTAACAAACCAAGGTTATTCAGAATATTACCTTCAGTGCTGTCTAAACTATTTGCTTTTGCAAATTGATAAGCAAGTAAAAAATTTGCCCTGGCTGAAGGTATATTACTTTCATTTGTATAGATATTGGCTTTGGTTTGATAGTATTTTCGAAATAACTCCTGGGTAGTAGAGGAAAGTTTACTGATTGAAAATCCGCCAATTTCCCGAGTGGAGGCAATGGTATCTTCTATGCCTGCATATAAATTAGTGGCCCCTTCAAAATTATAATTAATGAATTCTTTTTTAAGATGAGCGCGCAACCAGAACAGCGACGAATCTACCAGCCTTGTTGCCTTTACAAGATTAAAATTCCTGGATTGAAATCCTGCTGCATTCAGGCCCGCTTGTATTTTTGCTGTATCACTGGAACATAATTTGCCGGAGGCGTATTGAAGATCCATATAATAAGCGGCGGAATCTTTTTGACTCATCGATTCATAAATAACCGCTAACAAATAATACAAACGCCGGCTGCAATCGGGCGTTAGATTTGAACGGTTCTTACCGATGTATAATTTGATTTCTTCAATTACCGGCTTAAGCTCAGGGAAATCTGTTGTTTCAAAATAGATACAGTTCTTAGCACAATCCTGTGAGTAAATAGAGATACTGCTTCCCGTTATAATAAAAAGAAGAAATAAGACAATTGAATATTTTATAAATTTTATTAGTAACATTTATCCATTAAAGATGATATAAAAATTTAGAAGCCGTTTGAATTAATTAGAATCCATTTTTGAATGATTTATGCGCAAAGCGAAGTGAATTTTAAAGCCATTGTCAATAGCTTACTGTGAAAAAATTATAAAAACCACTGCAAAGGGCTTTCTAGTGTTAAGTTAAACCTATTCTGCCGTAATTATTTTTTACAACAGAGGGATAGAGAACTCGTTTCACAAATCAGAATAGCCCTTCTTCTTGACCCTTCGTGGCATATTTTCTTCGAACCCTTAGCTGTAAAAAAAAGTTGCCACGAAAGCACGAAGCTGTTTTACAAAGCACACTTATTTTCATTTTTGTATAGATGGATATGCGCCAATTTATACTTACCATAACACTAGTTAAAATTAATTAACTCAAACGGCTTCTTAAAATTATTACCTGTATTGAAACATTTTAGATAACAAAAAAAAATTGTATTCATGTCCCAGAGGGACATCTCATGGGTAGCACTATAATAAAAGGAGCATCTACGTTCCGTAGGAACGTTTCGTGTAAATGTAATAGCATTATTCGCCATGTGCAACAATTTTAAGAAATTGAAAATCTTTTCGTTTTTATTTTTTCCTTAGGAAAAACTCATTCGAATCGCTGAAATTATTGATGTGATTGATATCTTTCTGGCATGAGACCTATGGAACGTAATGCTATTTGTTTTATCACCTGCCTGCGAATTATTCCTATGTGACAAAACAGCTTCTTCGTATATACACATAAGAAGAGGGTATTTAAAATGTTGTTTAAAGGGGTTAGGAAAAAAGACATCGACAATTTTAAATATACCCAATAAAAAAAGACTGTTCAATAGAACAGCCTTTAAAATATAATAACCTCCGTCTGTTGAGCAAGAACAGAATAAAATAATTATTTAGCCAGTTTATTTACCTTCTTCGTTAGCTTACTTTTTAAGTTTGCAGCCTTATTTTTATGAATGATACCCCTTTTCGCCAGCTTATCAAGCATAGATGTAACTTCTGTTAATTTGGGAGAGGCTTCTGTTCCAGATTTAATTTCTTTTAAATCGCGAATAGCATTACGGGTAGTTTTACCGTAATACTTATTTCTCTCTCTGCGCTTAGTAGCCTGACGAACATCTTTTAAGGTAGCTTTGTGATTAGCCATGAAAACGAAAATTTTAATTCCGATAAATTTCGGGAGGCGAAGGTAGGTTTGAACAGGGGAAATTCCAAAAAACAAAGCCTGAGTTCTGAAAAAACTTCAAAACAGGGCCTGCTCCTAAATTCTTCCGGGTTTTCGGCAGGTACAATCGTTTTTGCCTGGGCATTTCGTTCCTGAGAAGTTGCCATTCACTCTTAAAATTGGTGGTTATCAGGCAATCAGGGTTCACATTACTTTCTCTTTACACATTTTCACCGATATTTGTTTTGCTATATTAAAGTAGTTGTGTTACATGAAAGATTTCTCTTATATCACCAGCTCCCATCCGCAATTTATCGAGAACCTTTACAAGGATTTCGTCAACGATCCCAATAGTATTGACCCGGATCTAAAAAAATTCTTTGAGGGCTTTGATTATGCGCTCGGTTCAACAGTTGCTACTGTTAATGGTGAATCAATAAAAAATTCAACTCCTGCACCTGTACTACCTGCAGATATTGACTGGATGAGGGAAATCAGAGCTTATCGGATGATTTTGGGATATCGAAACAAAGGCCATTTGATTGCCAATACCAATCCGATTCGTAAACGTAAAGATCGTGGAGCGAATATAGAACTGGAGTTTTATGGTTTCACGGATGCAGATTTGGATAAAACATTCCAGGCGGGAAATCTCATTGGATTAGGCACTACTACCTTGCGCGCCATTCATCTTCATCTTGAAAAATGTTATGCTTCGCATGTTGGTATAGAATTCAAATATATAAGTGATCAGAAAAAAGTTGACTGGATCACGAATGAAATGGAGAAGAAATTCACAAACCCTTTGTCTTTTGAAAAAAAGAAAAGAATATTAGAGAAGATGAACCAGGGGGTAATGTTTGAAAAATTTCTTCATACTAAATATGTTGGTCAAAAAAGATTTTCGCTGGAAGGTGGTGAAACTACGATTGCAGCATTAGATGCGATCATTAATACTGCTGCTGAAAATGATGTACAGGAGTTAGTCATTGGAATGGCGCACAGGGGTAGGTTGAACATACTGGCAAATATTATGGGCAAAACCTATGAGCAGATATTCAGTGAGTTTGAAGGAACTGCTATTTTGGATCAAACCATGGGCAGTGGCGATGTAAAATATCATATGGGTTATGGCAGCGAATTGAAAGCAACCAATGGAAATACCATTCACCTGAAATTAATGCCCAATCCTTCACACCTTGAGGCTGTAGATCCGGTTGTTCTGGGTTTTGCAAGAGCGAAAGCAGATGTGCTTTATAAAAGTGATTATGATAAAATTCTTCCAATACTTATTCATGGAGATGCTTCGGTTGCAGGTCAGGGTATTGTATATGAGATTTTACAAATGAGCGAACTGGAAGGTTATTCTACCGGTGGTACCATTCATTTTGTAATTAATAACCAAATTGGTTTTACTACCGATTTTGATGATGCCCGTAGCTCGGATTATTGTACTTCGCTGGCAGCGGCCATACAAGCGCCGGTATTGCATGTTAATGGCGATGACCCGGAAGCGGTTGTTAAATGTGTGGAAATTGCCACCCGCTACCGGCAGGAATTTAATTGTGATGTATTTATTGATATGGTTTGTTACCGCAGGCACGGCCATAATGAAGGAGATGATCCAAAATTTACTCAACCTCATCTTTATGCGCTTATTGAAAAACACCCGAACCCAAGGGAAGTATATGTGAAATTTTTGTTAGAGAATGGAGAACCGGATGCACAGGAGCTTGCAAGAGAAATGGAAAAGAAATTTTGGGCCGATTTGCAGGAACGGTTGGATGGTGTAAAACAACACCCACTTCCTTATAATTACCAGCAACCCGAACTATGGTGGAAAAGTTTGCGCCGCGCTTCGATAGAAGATTTTGAACAAAGTCCTGTAACAGCCATTACGGCTATTGACTTCAAGAAATTATTTGATGCCCTGATGCAATGGCCCGCAGATTTTAAACCTTTGAAGAAAGTTGAAAAAATTATTCAGGATAAAATAAAATTGTTTGAGACGGATGGTAAAGTAGATTGGGCTACAGGTGAATTGTTGGCTTATGGAAGTATGTTGTTAGAAGGGAATGATGTGCGAATGAGCGGACAGGATGTTCGTCGCGGTACCTTTAGTCACAGGCATGCCGTATTGCGGGATGAAAATAATGATAGTTCTTATAGCAGGTTAAGTCGTATTGAAGGAGCCGAA
>JANNEK010000265.1:0-8362 GCA_031378605.1 Chitinophagaceae bacterium
TGTTTTTTTCCAGGTTAAAATATTCAGGAGAGGCTATAGCAATTTCATTTTGAAATTTATCAATATCCTTAATTAGTATTGATGAACCAGTCATGCTAAGCCTATCATCAGGTACAGGAGTAATATAAGAATCATTGGTATTAATAAAATTAGTTAAGGTATGAACCCCAAAATGCAGACCGGCGGCATGGGCCTTGTCTACACAATTTTTTAATCCTTGATTTCCGTTTGGAAAATCTTCAGGGTTTAAAATATAATGGCCCCAGCTTTTAAAAGGCCCTTCATGATAGAGCGAAAACAAACCTGCTTTTTTCGTATATCCAATCATTTCATCTGCATCTTTTTCTCCAAAAGAAGAAATAAGGTATGACTTACCAAATAATGGCGATTTTTTGAACCAGGTTTTGTTCACGGTAGGATAAGGTAGCTTTTCAGCAATGGTAATGGCCTCAATAGTTTCAAGAGCTTTAGACTCGGGGCATAAAAAAAACGCAATTTTACTTCCAACAACTGTTTCTCCTTTTAAAGCAACTACAGGCATGTTTTTAAATTGACCACCCCAGGCATCCACCATACGATTACGATTTCGATTGATCGTGTAGGCTTGTAAACTACTGCCCCAAACATATTCTTTTGCAGCTATACCCCTGGCCCAGGTACTTCCTTCATTATTGGGTAAATCGCCGCCAAGTGTTTTGATATTTAGTACCAGCATACCCAATGCAATTTCACTATCTCGTGCCACACCAATTACTTCTCCAATCGTTTTTTTAATTGTTGTTGAAAATGGTCCCCAAACAATGGCATCAATTTTATTTTCGGGTATTGCATTTATAATTTCCAATACCAAATGCGTATTCTTATTTACCAATTTTATTTCAACGGTAACATTAACTTGCCCAAATTTTAATTTAATTGTATTACCCGTATTGTATCGGGTCAGTGAAGTAGGGGAGTATTTTTCTCCTTTACTTATCAGAGTAAGTAATGGAGAAAGTGAATCTGTATAAAGATAATTTTTCCCAGAGGCAGAATTTCCAATTTCAGTAAGGAAACCTTTACTGTTAAAACCCAATTTTAAACCACTGGCAGTAATTTGTACCTGTGCATTTAAGTATAAAGCAGGCAGAAAAAATAGTAAGGCAATAATTTTTTTTACAAGAAATAATTTCATAAAATTTTTGTATTATTATAAACCGGTTTAGCATTGCCTATAAAGAGATGTCTGCACTCTTTATAGATAATTTTCCGTAACAGATTTTATAACTGTGCTAAATTATCCGGTATTTAAGCTATCTGATTTTGTTATACTTCTACTAATTCAAATAAAGAACTTAATCGTTTCTGATGTTTATCAATCTTATTTTAAAGAAGTACGGTTAACAAAGATATATTTTCCAAATTTTATTACTCTGCAAAATTTTAATGTCGAAAAATTTGAAATATTGAAGATTAGCAAGAATCGGGTTTTATAGACCTGATGATTGTTTAATTTTATTGTATGACAAATTATCAACGAATAGAGAAAGCAATAAGATTTATCAAGGAAAATTTTAAAGATCAACCCGATCTGGATGAAGTGGCGAAACAAGTTTATTTAAGTCCTTTTTATTTTCAACGCCTTTTCAAAGAATGGGCGGGAATCTCTCCAAAAAAATTTCTTCAATATATTAGCATACAGCACGCCAAACAATTATTACAAAATAACCTATCCCTGGCCGATACCAGTTTTGAAGCTGGTTTATCTGGAACAAGCCGCTTACATGATCTTTTTATTAGTATTGAAGGAATGACACCCGGGGAATATAAGAATGAAGGAGAAACACTTCATATAAATTATAGTTATGCCGAAACGCCATTTGGTAATGTATTAATCGCATCAACAGCTAAAGGAATTTGTCATATTTCGTTTGCAGACGATCAGCAGGAAGAAATCAATAAACTTCACCTTACTTTTAGTAAAGCCCGCTTTGAACAAAAAACCGATATTCTTCAGCAAAATGCATTATTGATCTTTAAAAATGATTGGAATGATCTTGCACCAATCAAACTACATTTAAAAGCAAGTGCTTTTCAGGTAAAAGTATGGGAAGCCTTATTAAAAATTCCTTTTGCGTCTGTACAAACATATGGCAGGATTGCAGAAGATATACAATTACCCGGAGCCTCCCGTGCCGTTGGTACTGCTATTGGAACCAACCCGGTTGCTTTTCTAATCCCCTGCCATCGGGTAATAAAATCAACCGGCATTATTGGCGAATATCATTGGGGAAGTATTCGAAAAACTGCTATTCTGGGTTGGGAAGGGGCCAACTATTTTGGAGAAAATCTTATAGTTATTAATAAGTAATTATTCATTTGACTTACACTAATTATTTTAACCATCACAAAATAAAAGAGCCATCACCGATTGAATGATGGCTCATCTCAGTTTAATGAGACAGATTATTTAAAAGACAGTTCGGCAAACTAAACAGTTACCGAAGGTGTCCATGTTATATCTGTATTTTGCATGAATACCTCCTTTTTTTAATGAGGAATAAAGTTAAGGCATTGAGGGTATATATAATGCAACAGGACAACTATTTCATGGATGTTTTTTTATTTTATTCTTGCATAATTGAATGGTATAGTGTCTTTGCCCCCATTTCTATTTGGTCCGATAATAATTGCATTTAGTGTGTTGATATTAGGAAGGGTATAGTTTATATCGGTGGGGAAGTCATGTTGCGGATTGCTGAATTGAACACTATTTTCTGTTACCAGAATTGAAGTAAATTTTACTGATTCCCCTTTGTTCTGCATATTTACAAGAGTGCTAAAAATCCATTTATTATTTTCAAAGTAAACAGTTGTTTCTTCCTTTAGTAAGGTATCGGAATTTTTAAGTGAATACACCCGCGATTGATATTTCCCTTCGGCTAACTTTTTCCATTCTTCTAAATTTTTTCCATGATCACTTTTCCAGGTTCCCACAAGAAGATCAAATACTATTTTTTTTGAGGTTGAATGAATTGTGTCTATAGGATGCAGTTCTTTACCGAGTTTTTTTATGCTTGTATTCTTACAGGAAATTACTAAAATAGTAATAGTGCATAAAATGTAAATAGTTGAAAATTGTTTCAAAATTGTAGTCATGTTTTTTTTATAAAGGTGATAAACTATGCTGCAAGCTACTGCGCTGTGTGGGATCAAAATTGTAAAAAAACGACAGTTAATTGTTGGCTATAAAAAGTTTTGCTAATTGAAGATTTTCCTCAAAGAATGATTTTGGACTAATACCCGTAAATTCTCTAAAGTCTTTAATAAAATGTGCCTGGTCATAGTAGCCGTTTTCATAGGCAAGTTCAGTAAGACTATTGTATTGTTTTTTATTTAGCATGCTCATTGTATTCTGCAGGCGAATAATCTTAGAAAGCTGTTTCGGGCTCATACCAACAGCAGTAATAAATGTTCTTTCTAATTTTCGTTTATTGATGGCTGTTTTTTTTGCCAGTTCGCTAATCCCTATTTTTCCATGTGCAAGAAAAATGGTTTCTAAACAGGATTTGGTAATCTTATTAATGGTTGTAGGGTTAACGATTCTTTGTAGTAAAAAAAATTGCAGAATTTTTTTTCTTTCTTCATTGTTGGTAGAATTTATGATAAGAGATTCCAGTAGCTTACCTTCTTTTCCAAATATTTTTTCAATACCTACTGCCTTATTTTCTAATGATACTACGGGTATATCTAATAAAGGGGCCAGCCCATCGGGTAAAAAACGCGCAGCAATTATACCTGTTGTTCCGGTAGGAGCTATTTCGATAAATGAACTAATCTGTCCATAAATAAAACTTCGAGGTTGAATAATAGATGACCCATCTTCAAAATATTGTTGATACAAATCGCCAAAGTGAAATATCATTTCCATGCAGCCGTCGGGAATAATTCTTTGTCGAACCTTTAACTCTTTCTTTTCATCTTCAAGTATCCAAAAACATTTAATAAAATCTTTTAGTTCAGGTGGTGGATCATGAACCTCGTAGTTCATAGGTTTGTTGTTTTTGTAAATTTTAATGTGGGATTACAATTTCAATTTTTTAAAAAATTCTTCCTCAGTAATTTCCTTTACTTTTCCGGGAGGAAGATCTCCAAGGCAAAGATCTTCAATCGAAAATCTTATTAGTCTTTTGCAACGGTGTTGAATAGCGATCATCATTTTTCTTACCTGGTGAAACTTTCCTTCCGTTAGCGTAAGCGATAGCCAGGTATAAGGTGGATAAACGATATAAGGATATTGTTGTTTGGATGCCATGAATGGCTCTGGTATAATAGTGGCTTCGCAGGGAATTGTTATATAGGGCTTATTGTTTGCAACCGGTATCTCAACCCCCTTTTGTATTAGCTTGATTTTTTCATCATTTACAATATTATTCACTTGAACAATATAAGTTCTTTTATGGGGAATTTTTCCCTGGAATAACAATCGGGTTATTTTTTTATTAGTAGTTAATAATAATAATCCTTCTGAATGATTGTCCAACCTTCCAATAGCATGCGTACCCGGAGGAAAATTAAACTCAAGATCGCTCAAAAGAGTTACCGGATGGCTACTCGCAAATTGCGATACCATGTTATAGGGCTTATTGAGTAAAAAGTATCGGTATTTTTCTTGGACCATTTTGGTTAGGAGCCTATGCGTAGCGATTTAATGAGTTTTTTTAATTCTGAATTTTTTCGTTGTTTCTGCTAATCTTATAAAAATAACCAATCTATATTCATTCAATTTAAATCTTATTACCCTTAGCGAAAGATTTTATTGAAAATTTATTTTTTTTTCAAAAGCGACCTGGAATAATCTGGAAAAAGTTTTTTGTATTGAAAATAATAATTATTTCAATACCTTCAACTCATAAACTCATCAACATATGAATTGCAAATACTTTCCATCTTCACTTATTTTATTTGTCATTTTTATTCTAAGCTGTGGTAGCCCCGAACAAAAGCCAGCTACGGATACGGCAACCCAACGTTCTGATCTATCTTTCGATGGACTGATTCCAAAACCTGTTTCAGCACAAACGACTGGAGGTGTTTTTGAATTTTCGAAAAGTACTTCTATTATTATTGAAACTGATTTACCGGAATTGAAGAAAATAGGGGAATATCTTGCTAATAAATTAAAGCCTGCTACTGGTTTCCCATTCGAGGTAGTTGTTGCTGCAGGCGAAAAAAAAAATGGGAAATATTTATTTGTCAATCGAAGCTCCCGGGAAAAGAACCAATAAGGAAAATGATGAGGCCTACAGCTTAGTAATATCTAAAGAACATATAGACTTAACAGCAGGAACTGCCTCGGGGTTGTTTCGTGGTTTGCAAACAATTCTCCAGCTATTGCCTGATGAAATTGCATCAACAGTTACCCGGCAAGACTCGTGGAAAATTGCTACAGGAACCATTACCGACTATCCGTTGTATGGGTTACGGGGGTCGATGCTTGATTTAGGAAGACATTTTTTTGATATGGAAGAAGTGAAACGGTTTATCGATCTAAATGCTTTTTATAAAATGAATCTGCTGCACTTGCATCTATCCGATGATCAGGGTTGGAGAATTGAAATCAAATCATGGCCTGATTTAACGGCACATGGCGGTAGGACTGAAGTAGGGGGCGGGAAAGGAGGATTTTATACACAGGAACAGTATAAGGAAATTGTTCAGTATGCACTTGACCGCTATATTATGATTATCCCCGAAATTGATATGCCTGGTCATACCAATGCTGCCCTTGCTTCTTATGCAGAATTAAATTGTAATAAGAAGGTTACTAAATTATATACCGGAACAAATGTTGGATTTAGTACTCTTTGTACCAAGAACGAAATTACCTATAAGTTTGTTGATGATGTTGTTCGTGAGTTAGCTGCTTTAACGCCGGGTCCGTATATTCATATAGGTGGCGATGAAAGTCATGCAACACCAAAAGCGGATTATATACCTTTTGTAAACCGGGTGCAGCAAATCGTAACAAAGTATGGTAAAAAAGTAATTGGATGGGACGAAATCGCTTTATCAACCCTGGCTCCTAATTCAGTTGCCCAATTTTGGGCTGATAGTGCGAATTCGGTGAACGCAGTGAAGCAGGGAGCAAAAATCATGATGTCTCCTGCAAAAAGAACCTATCTTGATATGCAATATGATTCTACAACAAGGTTGGGTTTACATTGGGCGGGCTATATAGAAGTTGATAGTGCCTATGCCTGGGATCCGGCAAATTGGGTAAAAGGAATTGTAAAGGAAAATATTATTGGTATTGAAGCGCCACTGTGGAGTGAAACAATTACGAACATGGAGGATATAGAATATATGACATTTCCAAGATTGCCAGGATATGCAGAAATAGGATGGTCGCCGGCAGCCCGGAGTTGGGACGAATATAAAATTCGGTTAGGCAAGCACGGGAAAAGAATGAAGGCGATGGGAATTGATTATTATAAATCGCCTAAAGTTAGTTGGGCGGAATAATTTATAATTTTAAATGAGTTGGAGAGTTGTCAATTAGTAGTAATTGACAACTTTTTTCATGCTGCATGCTTTATCATTTTGAAAACACAAAACGCCTGATTGAAACTTTTTTTTGAATAGATGTCTGATTATTTGGTATAAAAAGATTACTTGGTTAGTTTTCGGCAAATAATTATTTTAAATTATCTTTTGAGCTCATTAACATTTTATTTTAGTTTAGGGCTTGCATCTTTAGCTCTTTTGTATTACCTTTGCACTACCAAACTGAGCAACAGAATATAGTATATACTACAGGGTGATATGATCTGACACTTTCTTTTAACGATTCTAGTGTTTTGCTCCAACGATTTGCTCAGCAACAACGTTTTATTTTAAATTGTAAATATTATGAAAAGTGATGTAATGCCATCTCGTGTACAGATGGAACCAGGTGTATTAAAAACCCTGATGACCGAAGTAAAAGAAACAGTAGCAAAGGATTATGAAATGCCAAAATCCACTAAACCAACATTCCGGGCGGTTAATTTATGGAAGATTCACCGGAATAGCCGGCTGGCCAATGGTTATTTCAGACGCAGAAGTTTATAACTCTATTTCTTAATAGTCAATCTGTTACTACAAAACTTTTACACTCAACACCTCGTTCTGCGAGGTGTTTTCTATTAATAGGATCAATCCTTGCTTTAGCCAGGTTCCAATTGTATTTTTAAGTAGTAACACTCATATATATAGGTGCTATTTGAATCTATTATCCTTTAATGAAAAGCTATATTCTTAAAAAATATTTTCTTTTGTTGTTTTGTGGAAGTACGCTTCTCCTTGCAGCAACTGCCCAATCTATTTCGGGTGTTGTTAATTCTTATTATAGAATAACTGGTATTAATATTGTTCCCAATACAATTACGGTAAGTTCAGCAACTGGTTTAACGCCCGGTCTTAAAATTTTGATTATACAAATGAAAGGTGCCGGCATTAATTCAACGAATACATCATCTTTTGGCGATATTACGAGTGTCGGGAATGCCGGCAATTATGAAATAAATTATATCTGCGGCATTTCAGGAAATAATGTTTTATTGAAGTATCAATTATTAAGAACTTATGATGCACCGGGAACTGTTCAACTAATTCCTGTTCCACAATATACATCTGTAACCGTTTCGGATACCGTAAAAGCAGCTTCCTGGAATTCGGTTAGTGGTACCGGAGGTGTAGTTATTTTGGAAGCGAGTGATACGATTTTCTTAAATGCTCCTATTGATGCCAGCGGAAAAGGTTTTATTGGTGGGGCACTTCTTAATAACGTGAATTGTGTTTGGGCTACTGATGTAACCTCCTACACATTACCCATTTCACCGTCGGATCCAAATAATAATGGAGCAAAAAAGGGAGAGGGCATCGCTGATTTTATTTTAAATGGCGAATATGGAAGGGGAAAACAGGCAACCGGGGGAGGTGGTGGCAACAGCCATAATACCGGAGGAGGGGGAGGGTCTAATTATGGAATCGGTGGTAATGGAGGCAATCGTTCTAATGAAACATTTTTTGCATGTCACGGATTGAATGCAGGATTAGGTGGAGCTTCTCTTTCTTTGTATGGATATTCAGCACCCAATAATCGCATATTCATGGGTGGTGGTGGCGGAAGCGGTCATCAAAATAATTTTGTTGGCACTCCGGGAGGTAATGGAGGAGGAATTATTCTTTTGATTGCGAAAACCATTGTTGGTGGAGCAAATAAGTTGCTCGCTGGTGGCGGCCTTCCTTACAATGCAACTTGCAGTAATCCCTTTCAGGCTGAAGGGGATGGCGGAGGTGGCGGGGGCGCTGGGGGTACGATCATTCTGGATGTTTTAAC
>JANNEK010000282.1:0-1802 GCA_031378605.1 Chitinophagaceae bacterium
TTTGTCAGCGGAATAATGTTCTAGTCCTTTAAAATTTTTTTGAACATCTACAATAGCATAAAAATTTCCTCCATACGAAACATCAATTACTAATTCGCCTAACTCAGGGCAATTCACTGTTAATGCTGCGGAATCAAGATATGAAGCTACATTGGTGAGCTTTACATTTTTCACCCTGGGATAAATCCCAGGGCCATTCAAAATCCCAGGGCCATTCGAAATCCCAAGATCATTCAAAATCTCAGGATCGGTTAATTGATTTGTATTTTCCAACCGGTATTCAATATTTACTAATCCGGCAGGGGCTTCCATTCGAACCAACCCCGGAATTTTAGGAATAATCAATCCTTCTTCAATGGCAATTGTAATTGTACCGATGGTACCATGACCGCACATCGGTAAACAACCACTGGTTTCGATAAATAGTACAGCAACATCATTCGCTTTATCATGTGGCGGATACAAAATACTTCCACTCATCATATCATGACCCCTTGGTTCAAACATCAATCCTTTTCGGATCCAATCATATTCTTTTAAAAAATGCTGACGTTTTTCACTCATTGTTTTTCCTTCGAGTGCTGGTCCGCCATCTGCAACCAAACGAACAGGATTGCCACAGGTATGCGCATCTACGCAATGAAAAGTTGAACCACCAAAACGATTGATCGTCGAGTTCGGATATTTTTTTGTAATTGGGTTTTGAAGCATAGGAGCTCAATATTTTAATATCACTAAAAAGTATTTAGAATCGAAATGTTACTTTAATAAATCCAGATTGTCTAAAATATACACACCTCTGCCATAAGTTCCAATAACCAATTTTTTATCACGGGGATGAATAAACATATCATTTACTGAAACTGCCACCGGTAAATTACCATTAGCGGCTATCCAGTTTTTGCCGGCCGTTTTACTTATATATACTCCCATATCTGTTCCGCAATACAAAATATTTTTGTTTGATGGATGTTCAATAACCACATTTACCGGTGAGACTGGAAGATTGGAGGATATTAATTTCCAGGTACTTCCCTTATTATCTGAAACATAAATATAAGGTGTGTGATTATCAGAACGGCGGTCGTTTAAGACGACATAAACAAGAGATGAATTATACTGCGACGGAGTAATTTTTATAACGTGCTTGTTTAGGGGCAATCCTTTTGTGATTTCTTTCCACTGGTTACCGTCATCCATTGTTAACCAAATGCGCCCGTCGTCGGTTCCGGCATAAATAATTCCAGGCTTATCTCCTTCAGCAATAGCAGTAATTGCCTGGTGATAGATAAGATAAGGATACACCCCCATCTTTGCTTTGTCATTGTAGGTGAGGTCGGCACTGATCTGTTTCCAGGTTTCGCCTTCATCGGTTGATTTATATAAATGTTGAAGTCCGTTGTAAATGACTTTATTATTGAACTTCGATAGAAGTGTTCCGGCCAGCCATTCACCTCTTAAAGAATCAATACGACCTACATCGAATGTTTTAAATTTTTTTATCCCGATGCTGTCGGGTAAACTCATATCAGTACGCATTAAGCGCCCATAATAGGTACTTGAATAAACAATATTATGATTTTGCGGATCAATTTGTATTTGCGTACCTTCTCCTCCTGGTGCATTTTCCCAGGAACGAAGCGAAGAATCCTGCGGCTTCTCAAAGCTATTCATACTATTGCCACTCATGGTTCCTTCATCCTGTACAGAGCCAAAAATATTAAAGGGTGTTTCCATATCGTAGGCAACAGTATAAAATTGGGTGGTTGGAATTTCGTCGAAAAAATTTTTCCAAATTTTTC
>JANNEK010000347.1:0-6041 GCA_031378605.1 Chitinophagaceae bacterium
CGCGATGCCCAGGGTAACGGCCACCCGGCCATGAGGGAAAAACATTTTAAATTGAACAGCTTTTAAAAATAAATAATCCGTACTGAAATAATAGATCAATTTATTCTTACCATAATACTCGGAAAGTTTTTTATAAAAAAGGTATGATGCTATTAATACTGCTATCACCAACCCTGGGTAACGGCCACCAGGCAATGAGGGAACAATATTTTTACATGATAAAATTTTTAAAAATAAATAATTGGTCCAGAAATAATCAACGCCAATTTAGTCTTACCATAGCACTAATAAAACAAGCAATATTATTGAATTGACCATTCTGCATTCAATGCCTATAACCATGGGTTTCTTATATATTGATTTAATCGATGGGTTGAAAATCGAGCGGAGTAACAATAGAATTTGAATTGGGAATAAACAATGAAGTGAATGTCTGAACAACCATTCTTCCATATACTAATCAGGAATTAATTTTTTAGATAAACAAATCCATCATCAGCTTCTGCTCCGGATTAACAGCGTACTTCGTAAAATCAGTTTCTCCATGCGCCCTCAATACTTCTTCATCAATAAAGAAGTTTCCGGTGCATTCAAAAGAAGGTTTTTGCAAAATATGAAATGCAGCGTCTGCAACTATTTCCGTTGTACGACTGCGCTGAATTAAGAAATCACCTCCTAATAAATTCTGAACCGCGGCAGTAGCAATTGTTGTTTTAGGCCAAAGTGCATTGGCAGCTATACGTTGCTGTTTTAATTCTTCAGCCAATCCAAGTATTACCATACTCATTCCATATTTACTCATGGTATAAGCGAGGTGTTTCCCAAACCAGGCAGGATCTAAATTCAGAGGAGGAGATAAATTTAAGATGTGCGGATTAAGTGCCTTCTTCAAATGCGGTAAACATTCTTTGCTCATGAAAAACGTACCGCGTACATTTATAGAATGCATCAAATCCCATCGTTTATATTCAGTTTGTTCAGTAGATGTTAGATTAATGGCACTTGCGTTATTGATAAGTATATCAATTCTACCAAACGTATCCACTGTTGTTTTAACAATATGCTGAATACTTTCTTCATAACGAATATCACCCTGAATTGGCAATACATTACCCGGTCCTGCTTTGGCAATTTCCTCCGCAGCAGTATGTATAGTTCCTTCTAATTTAGGATGTGGTTCCGCAGTTTTACCAACAATGGCTAAATGTGCGCCTTCTTTTGCTAAACGCAAAGCAATAGCTTTCCCAATTCCACGGGACCCCCCGGTTACTAACACTACTTTATCTTTAAACATCATCGCAAATAAGGTTTATGGTTAATTGAATTTTCTGATTAGGTATAAATATAGTGGCTTTCACAGGGCTTTAAAAATAATTAAGTATTTATACCAAATCACCACTACGTAATTTTACTAGCATCTGGGTAAAATACGAAACTGTTAAATCAAGGAATAGCGCTCTTGCATCGGGCTTAGCGATCGGGTATGTTTGTAATGTTAATTGATTGATTCGAGGAACATATTCAATATCCGGAAAGACCAAACCAATATCCAGAAAGACCGAGACCAAATCCATGAAAAAACCAGTTCTAAAAAACCAATGTCCAGAACAAACCAAACCGTTCCAGAATCTTTTAATCAAACAAAAAAATCCAAGTCCATTCAAAATCCAAGTCCTGAAGAACGTTAAAATTTGTACCTATTGATGGCCAAGTTATGTTGTTAAGGTTTCGTACAAAACGTTTTGAAAAATCCTGAAGCTTGCTTCAGGGTTTTTCGTTTTTACCCTTGAAGCTACAATCAAACTAAACAATAGTTCCAGAATTAGTACATTCGGTGCTCAACTGATATTATGCGACTATTTTTTATACTCCTTTCTTCAGGGTTTTATTTTGCCAGTTTTGCCCAACCCGATATTCAGAAAAAATTTCAAACACTTTTTATTACAGCTCAAAATGGAACGGTTATAGAATTACCGGAGGGCAATTTTCAGTTAACGATAAGTCTTTGGTTGGATGGAAAAAATAATATTACCATTAAAGGAATGGGAATGGATAAAACCTTTCTCAATTTCAACAACCAGCTTTCTGGGGCAGAAGGTATTAAAATTACCAATGGAGCAAACATTCAAATTAAAGATCTAACCGTTCAGGATACAAAAGGTGATGGAATTAAAACGCAATTAGTAGATGGTATTTCTTTTAGCAACGTAAAAACCGAATGGACCCGCGGCGCAAATAGTAAGAATGGCGGTTATGGCATCTACCCTGTACAATGCAACAATGTATTGATAGATGGTTGTGAGGCCAGGGGTGCAAGTGATGCTGGCATTTATGTAGGACAAAGTAATCATATTATTGTACGCAACTCCAAAGCCTATGAAAATGTAGCAGGTATTGAAATTGAAAACTCAACACACGCAGATGTTTTCAATAATGAGGCAACGAACAATACCGGAGGTTTATTAGTTTTTGACTTGCCCGACCTCATTCAAAAAAAAGGTGGGTATGTTCGTTTATTTAACAATCATATTCACGATAATAATCACGAAAATTTTGCCCCAAAAGGAAATATTGTTGGTAAAGTACCATTGGGAACCGGAATAATGATTATGGCAACTAATAATGTAGAAATATTTGGCAATAAAATTCTTAATAATATTACTACCGGAACAGCCATTGTAAGTTATTATATAAGTGAGAATCCAATTAAAGACTCTGGCTATTACCCCTATCCTACCTTAATTAATATTCACGACAACTTATACGAAAGACCAAATGTGCGTGCAACCATGAAAGGGAGAATGGGCAAATTATTTCGATTCAAATTGAAATTCGGCAAAAAAGTACCCCATATAATTTATGATGGAATTGTAGATCAAAACAATTCACCACAAATTTGTATCCGTAATAATACTAATATGACTTTTGCAAATATGGATGCTGCCAATAAGTTTAAGAATATTTCAAGAGATGCATCCCGCTACGATTGCAATCTACCGATACTCGAACCCGCGATTATTAAACGACCCGATTAAATATGAAATCATTTAAGATTCTAATCTTGTTGATATCAATCATTGTATTGAGCCAATCTTTTAGGTACAACCATAAAGAAAATGGATTTGAGTTTCATGAAAATTTATCGGCTTACAATTTCTTTACTGGTAAATTAAAGGAATTAAACCCCGTCGCAGGAATTCTTCCTTACGAATTGAATACCCCTTTGTTTAGTAATTATGCAGAGAAACTACGTTTCATAAAATTACCAGCGAACTCAAAGATCGCTTACAACGACAGCGCAGTTTTCTCCATGCCAACAGGAACTGTACTTATTAAGAATTTTTTTTACTTTACTGATTTTCGTAAACCCGAAAAAGGAAGAAAAATTATTGAAACACGTTTACTTGTTAACCGGGAAGATGGCTGGGCAACTTATCAATATATCTGGAATGAAGAACAGACGGAGGCATCGTTTGATCCTATCGGAGATGCTATAACGGTGAGCTATATAGACAACAAAGGAAAAAAAATTACAGCCCCCTACATAATACCCAATCAAAATCAATGCAAGGGTTGTCATGCTCAGGGAAATACATTGCTTCCAATTGGTTTGGCAGCAAGGCACCTGAATGGAATGGTAAACTATCCGGAGGGTGCACAAAACCAACTTGCGTATTGGGCAAAAAATAATATGATTGATCTTCCTTCAACAACTATTCCATCCAATGCTAACTGGTTAGATAAACAAGCCTCTACAGAATCTAAAGCGAGAGCCTATCTTGATATTAACTGCGGATTTTGTCATAACTCCAAGGGACCGGCGAATACCTCCGGATTATTTCTCGATATCCATAATAATAATTTAACGGCGCTGGGTATTAATAAAACTCCGGTTGCAGCTGGCCGTGGCAGTGGAGATCTGAAGTACGATATAGAACCGGGTAACCCTCACAAATCAATTCTCATTTTTCGAATGACTGTACGGACCCTGGTATTTCAATGCCTGAAATAGGAAGAGAACAAATCCATAAAGAAGGTGTGGCACTGATTAGTGAATGGATCAAAGGGATGAAAAAGTAAATTCACTAATTTGAGCCAGGCAGCATTGCTACTATTAAACTCCGGTTGCGTCGCACTCTTCAACTGAATAACAATATGGAGCAATTTTATCTACTCTACTTGTATAGATTTCCATTATTTTTTTTGATCGTATGCAATCAATTCATCATCTTACACAACGAAACCCTACTGTTCCATTTCGTTCGAAGCCCTGCGATACTCTTAACAAAAATTGCCGGTAATGCAATTCACGTGGGCCGCTTTGCACATACCACCAACTGGAAGATGGCTTAAAATAAGAACCACCTTTCAATACAATATACCGGTAGCTTCCATTATAATAGATATCATTCGTAAGTTGCCACACACAGCCCACCAGGTCTTGTAAGCCAAATGGATTAGCACCCCTTGGATAGTTACCTACAGCATATAATTTTCCATCACCCAAATTACAAACCGATGAATCAATTCCTTCGATGGAAGTAACCGTCAACGTTTCATTGACTACTTCTTCTTTTCTTTGAACTGGATTGGTTTGCTTCCACGGCCATTCATTTAATGCTTCAGTTTGTGCAGCGTATTGCCATTCCAATTCGGTTGGTAACCGCTTATGTTTCCATTGAGCATAAGCTTGCGCATCTTCATAACTTACATATACCACCGGAAATTTTTCTTCCCCTATTTTAATAGATCCATTTACCCAATGTTTTAAAAAATTAGATGGATCAGCGGGCCTGTACTTTGTGGCTTTTATAAATTGAAGAAACTGCCCATTGGTAACCGGAAATTTATCCATAAGAAATGGTTCCATTGAAAAGGTGCTATCAACGTCTTGTGTTGGGTAAGGAATAAATTCATCGCCATGGCTTTCCTTAAAAGTAAATTTCCCCGAGGGAATCAAAACCATGTCTGCAGGAATGTTTTTGGAAACATCAATTTGAATTCTTGTTGCATTCGGCAAGTTCGATATACGGCGAGCCATACCTGCTTTTATCGTAATAATAGTTTCGTCGATTAAAATATCATTGTCAAATAACTGAATGATAAAATCACCTTCAAATGCTCCAAATTTCTTAAATAATGAAATACTTTTCTTACCTGTAGTTAATTCAAGAGGCTGCCTGCTATAATCTGGTTGCCCGGGCCATATCTTGATGCGGTTCCCTTTTTCAGCATTCAATGTAAGTATATCGCCGTTTACTGTTGCCTGTAGTAATACAGGAAGTTTCGCAATACAATCTACTTCTCCTTCATTGTTGGTACCCAACAATTGTTGATGAAAAGACTGTGTAGTTACTTCTATCATCCAATCATTATTAATTTTCTCTGGTACTAATAATCGATGATGCCATAGATCTACAAAATGAAAATTTTTTGTTGGTTGAACAGAAAATAATTTTCCATGATACCCTTGCGGAATAATACTGTAAATAGTATAGATCGTTTTCTCTTCCTGCTTCCATTCATTTACCCAAATACTATCGGCCGTTGTTGCCATCAAAGGCGTATACCTGCCTCCTGTAAAATTGGTTGTATGCTCCCTTAATATCCGTGAAGTTTTTCCCAGGTATTTATATTGTGCTTCCACCCAATCGGGCTGACCGGGGGCAAACATATTAATTTCTGTACCATATCCATTGAAAAAAGAGGTAGCAAACTCTCTTTGTACAGGTTCCTTATACAATTCAGCCACCCGAAAAATAGCAAAGGATGGCTTAATAAATTTGTTGAGGTTAAGCATCGGCGGGTAGTACAGGGCGTTATGAACCCTTCCGGCAACAATACCAGGCATATCTTTAGGAACAGCCATTCCTTCACTATACATTACTACCCCTGCTCGAACTTTATCGGCTGCTTGTTGTAATTCCGTACTGGAAGCTCCTTTGGTATCCAATACAACTCCATCTGCTTTGGTTTCCTTAATAAGGGCTCCTAACCCTGCCAGATGACCTTCGCTTCGGGTGCTTTCATCCCAGGGATTG
>JANNEK010000355.1:0-5538 GCA_031378605.1 Chitinophagaceae bacterium
GTGCAGGATCTTTTTGTGCATATATTTTTACTTCATCTCCGTTTACAAAAATTGAATTTTCGCCTGCCTTCACCTCCGCATCAAACCTGCCTTGTGCGCTGTCATACTTTAAAAGATGGGCCAATACTTTAGGACTTGTAAGATCATTGATCGCTACCACATCAATTCCGTCCATTTTATAAATTTGACGGTAAACAAGACGGCCAATACGTCCAAATCCATTAATTGCAACTTTAACTGTGCTCATTTTTAATTTCAGTTTAAATGTTTAAAACGAGGCGCTAAGGTAAGAAAACTGTTTAAGCTTTTGATGCAGCCCAATTTGCGATACCGGCAATTTTTAAAAGACAGCGAATCTTAGGTTTTGTTACATCTCCCAAATGGGTCTGATAACATAGTTCCAAAAAAGAATAATCTCTGACTTTCAGCAGGAAAATCCTTTACCAAACTGCTTGAATTTCAAAAATCATATGTTCAAAAATGACTTTAAAACTATTTGGCAGAAAAGGGTCTTGCCGTTATCTTTGCGCTCCCTTAAAGAACATGGCCCGTTCGTCTAAGGGTTAGGACACCACCCTTTCACGGTGGTGATACGAGTTCGAATCTCGTACGGGCTACTTGGATAACTCTAAAGATGTTTATTCCCCACAACTATTTTTTGTGGGGTTTTTTATTATTACAAACACCAGAATTTATCTAATTATTTCTACATTTATTTTTTTGAAACGATCGTTTGCAAGAATCCCGAAACAACTGTCAGTAGTTGAGTATATAGGTTAAGGAGCGAATAGTTTATATAGTATTTAAAAAACAGAATAGGAGCTTTTCTATTCAACATAATTTTTCTAAGCTATCGAGAAGTCTGCTTCAATGTAATTAATGCTTAAAATAAAATTATTCAAACTTTACCTGTTCATTTCATAAACTTTCCTTCCTTCAAACATCGTCCACAAAACCTTTGCATTCATCATTGCATCCGCATTTACGGTAAGTACATCTCTATCTACTAAAATCATATCGGCGAAGTTGCCCGGTTTTAACGAACCAATTTTTTTTTCAAGCATCAAAGCTTTAGCTGCTTCTGAAGTGTAGGCATATAACATGGCGATTCGTGGCATACATTGGGTGCTATCAAGCACACCCATTGGTCCCTTTCTCGTTTCTGCCCGATAGATTGCTTCAAATGGATTGGCAGAACTAACCGGCCAATCGCTGGCACCGCATAGGGTAGCACCAGCTTGTAACATTGAGCGTGCCGGGTATTGCCATTGATACAGCGAAGGATCAATATAAGGTTTTACAATGTCGATGGTAGTTATATCGCCGAATGCCCAAAGTAGTTGTAATGATGCCAATACATTTAATTCTGCAAATCGATTGAAGTCGGAAGGCCGTACTATTTGTAAATGGGTAATCGTATGTGGAATCCTGAAATTATGGTTTGTCTTTCGAACTACTTCAAATCCATTAAGCGTCTCCGTTACTGCCCGGTCGCCGATTGCATGCACATGAACCAGTAAATTGTTTTTATCAGCCATTGTTGCAAAACGGGCAAATTTAGTTGGGTCCATCATCAAATCACCCTTTGAAGATGTTCCTCTATAAGGAATTGATAAAGCAGCAGTATGCGTTGGATATTCAATAACTCCATCTGCAAATATTTTAAATCCTATAATCGAAAAGTTATTTGTGTTGTACTTTTTTTGAAGCAGTTTCAATTTATCAATCTGTTGTTGAGGATCAACATTTGCATCTGTTACTATGGTGGCAGCAATATGAGCAGTTAATTTTTTATTATTGATTAAATAGCGATACCAGTCTAACGTATTACTATATGAATTATTAAAAGAACTTACACTTGGATCAAGCCAGGCCGTAATTCCATACTGGTTGTTATACTCCATTGTTTTTTCGGCTGCCTTACTAAAATCTGTTTCTTTAATCAAGGCTGGTTCAATTTTTCGATAGCCGCTCTCTGTTATAAAACCATTGGGATCCCCGGCGTCAGTAACGGAGAAATAGTGTTGGTTATCTTCTTTTAGAGATTGAATATAGGCTTTGTTTATACCAGCTTTTACAAGCATAGGCTTATTGCACCAACTGGTATGTCCATCCGAACCTCTCAATACAACGGGTTGCTTTTCAAATTCATTACTATTGAATACTCTTCTTATTTCGTCGAGCCATTTCCAGGTACTGATATTCAAACCATACACTACAAGTACATCGCCGGTCATACCCTCTTTCTTTTGCAAGGATTGTTTTGCGTAGGTTAGAATTTCATTAACACTCAATAGCTGATCATTAACGTTAGCCTTTGTCAATCCCTTTCCACCTTTAATACCGTGGTTATGTGAATCAATAAATCCCGGCATAAGAAAAGCCCCCTTAAGATCGATCCATTCTGCATTTGTGCCCACCTTCTTCTTCACTTCGCTATAATTACCCACTGCATTAATTATTTTACCATTAATAGCAATGGCATCGGCGAAGGGTTGTTGGGAGTTTGCTGTAAAGATTTTAGCATTATAAAATACTTTTTCCTGCGCATTACAAGGCAGCGAGGATAGAATCAATATTAAAACAAAAATATGTTTCATATTTTCTAATTGATGCGTTTATACTTTTTCAATATTTGAATTACACGTTTATGTGGTAATGCATGGGCCTTGTTGCCATTGATACCCTCCATCGTTTCAGCAGCTATCATTGCATTAATAATAGCTTCTTCCACTGCCTGTACGGTCGCTTCGAACAACGGATTGATTAAATCATTCGGTAACTCAATAATCTTTGTAAAACTATCGCGCTGAAATGCGGTTGGGTTTGCGGTAGAAAAACTAATAAAAATATCTCCTGAGCCATTCTCTCCCCGCCCGCCTACTTTACCAACTCCCAATGCAATTCTTGCAGCTATTCTTTTTAATTGATGTGGTAATAAAGGGGCATCGGTTGCAAGAACAACAATAATTGATCCATTGCCAGGTTGATACGAAGGTGGTGCTTTAAATTCATCATTCAGTGTATCCCTCAATTCCCAACCTACAGGAACACCCGCAATTGAAAAGTTATGCTTACTTCCAAAATTCGATTGTACCAATACTCCAACGGTATAGGTAGAGTCTTTTATCTTCACGATTCTTGATGAGGTACCCGTACCTCCTTTAAATCCTAAGCACATCATACCCGTGCCTCCACCAACATTACCCTCTTTTATCTTACCGGAGGCAGCGCTATCCAATGCTTCGTAAACATTCGATTCTTTTACATGAAACCCATAAATATCATTTAAAAATCCATCATAAGTTTCTGCCACTACCGGGTAAGTATACCAGAAATCTTCTTTATACCAGCCAACTTTGACAAACCATTTCAATACTGCATCGCGCACCAGTCCTACACTATTCGTATTCGTGATCATAACGGGTCCTTCTAAAAATCCAGATTCTGTAATCCAGGTAGTACCAGTCATTTCTCCATTACCATTTAGGGTATACCAATTGGCATATACAGGGTTGTTATATTTTCCACGCGGTAATATGGCGGTTACACCTGTACGTACAGGGCCTTTACCTCTTATATTTTTCCCTGATCCGGAGATAATCGTACTATATCCCACTTCAACGCCTTTTACATCGGTAATAGCATTAAATGGTCCTGGTTTACCATTAAAGGGAATTCCAATATCTCTTGCTCGGGGCTTTTGAGCATACAAAAAAATTTGTGCCAGGAAAAGTAATGCGAGTATTATTATTTTTTTCACCACCCGGGATTATTAATTTATAAAATAAGGATTTCAATTTATTTACCGTCAATTGATTTTATAATTAACTTCAGCATTTCTCCCATTTTAGAATCATCCATCCACCTGGCCACTACCACCAAATCATGTTCTTTGTCGATCACAATATAATTTCCGCCAAAACCCTCGGCTGAATATATTTTGGAAGAAAGTTCTTTCCATCGTTGATCCGTATTCAACCACCATAAATAACCGTAATTTTTATTGGCCGCCGACGGTTGCTGAACTGCGTTCACCCATTTTTCAGAAATAAGTTGTTGATTCTTCCATTTGCCATTCCTTAAAAACAATAAACCAAACCGCGCATGATCTAAAGTATTAATAAAGATACCACCTCCATGATGACCTCCTCCACTTACCGATTGCATCATCAATCCATCCATATTTATATAAGAATTTTCATATCCAAACCAACGCCAGGTAGTAGAGGCTCCGATTGGATTCATAATTTTTTCTTTCAACACCATTGGCAAGGGTTTTCGCCAAACCTGCAATAAGGAATATGCAAGAAGATTTACCCGAACATCATTGTATTCATAAACAGTACCGGGTTCAAAGAATTTTCTGTTCTTCCAATCATCAACGCTTCCTTCCCTGGGGGGCCTGTCGGCCCAATCGTGTAAACCAAAAAGGCTACCCGACCAATCAGATGATTGAGTTAATAAATGCTCCCAACTAACCTTGCTGTTATGTTCACCTTCGAAAGAATTATCCCAAACATATTGATTTACTTTGTCTGTAACATTTTTTATCAGTCCATTATCAATTGCTAAACCAGCGATGGTCGATAAATAACTTTTTGTTACACTAAAGGTCATGTCTACCCGATTCACATCACCCCATTGTGCAACGATATAGCCATTTTTAATTACGAGGCCGGCTGGTGCACCACGCTCTTTCATTGGCCCAATAATTTTATAATCAGGTTCTTTTGAATAGGATTTAAGATTGGCAATTCGCAAATCTCTTTCCACTTTATTCTCACTTCGGATTGCTAATGCAATGGCACTATCCAGTAATTTTTTATTTATTTTAAGCTCTTCCGGGGTTTTTGTTTGCCATAGGGCATCAG
Source organism: Chitinophagaceae bacterium (assembly GCA_031378605.1). Lineage (GTDB taxonomy): Bacteria > Bacteroidota > Bacteroidia > Chitinophagales > Chitinophagaceae > Endoryza. The sequence goes on from JANNEK010000355.1 coordinate 4,875, forward strand.
GAAAGTATGCCTGCTGCGCATGAATAGTAAATGAATAGAGGCTAACAAAAAGAAGTAGGAGTTTATTTAGCATTCTATTTATTTTATTTTATTTTCCAATGAGGGCTTTTATTTCATCTTCCATCCCTGTTAATTGCCAGCGAACCAACGAAACAGGTATAATACCAGCGTTATAAAAAGAATCAAAAAAATTATAGAGTTTAAATTCGTTGAGTTGCTTACGTCCCATATCCATTATTAAACGTTCTATAAAGTATTTGCCTGTTACATAACTGGAGCCGTACCCAGGTTGGCGCAGATACAAATGTTGTTCAAACCCAACAAGGCTTTCATCGCCTGTCCATCCTTTAGGTGTCCATTCTACCTGAAATTTTCTTGCTTCTTCATAATTAATCATATTAGCCTGCGCATACAATGAAGCTAGGCCACGGGCACAACGCTGGGCCAGCATGATCCAAACCAGTTCACGTGCCCTTGGATTATCATCCCACAAACCTGCATGCATAAAAGTTTCTTCCATGAATGTGGCCAGGCCTTCAGAACGCTGCATCCACATATTGTAAGGCAATGCATCATGACGCAGCAAACCTGCATACGGATCTTCGGTTAACCGGGCAATTTCAAACCAGTGTGTGGAATGGGAATACAAAACGGCAGGCTCACG
>JANNEK010000382.1:0-4919 GCA_031378605.1 Chitinophagaceae bacterium
TTTGTACTTATTACGCCTCCTTTCAAACTTGTACCTGATTTGGTAAAAAGAAATTCGGCTTTTTTAATGAACCTCGCTTCTTATCAACCAGAAATAGACATTAGCAATATTAAAACTGAAAAATTAGGCAATGGTTTAACGAGAATTAAACTTGATGTAATTAATAAAGGAGCTTTAGCCTCTCATTCAAAATTGGGCGAAAGAAGTTATTGGGTGAAAAGGATCAATGTAAAACTAATTACCACAGGAAATCAATCGGTACTTAGCGGAAAAAAAATACAGTTACTGAATTCACTCGAAGGGTATGGTTCGCAAAACCTCAGTTGGCTGATAAAAGGAAAAGGCAAGATAACCATCGAAGCAGGAAGCCCAACAACAGGCAGCAAATCGATTGATATAACACTTTAATTTTTTTCAAAAAAGAATTTTTATGAAAATTAGTATTACAAAATTAATTGCAGTTGCTATTTTTTCCTCGATACAAGGAATTGGCCTGTCTCAAAACGCTGGTCAAATGTTCAAGGCTTCCGGCTCGCCGGTTAACCCAAAAGTAATAGTTAGCTGGAATAAATATTACGACCATGCCGGGCTTACAGAAATTTGTAAAAAAATTGCAGCAGCCTATCCGGATCTCGCAAAATTGGAATCTATCGGCAAATCCTTTAAAGGAAGAGATTTGTGGGTGCTTACGATTACCGATTTTAAAAAGGGGACCCCTGCGAAAAAACCTGCCATGTACATTGATGGAAATATTCATTCCAATGAAGTACAGGGTACAGAATTTGCATTGTACACAGCCTGGTATCTGACAGAAACATTTAATGATACAAAATATATCCAGGAATTATTAGAGGATAAAGTTTTTTATATCAACCCCAGTATTAATCCGGATGGCCGTGACAGTTATTTTCATGATGCAAATACAAGTAGCTCGCCCCGCTCAGGATTGATTCCGGTTGATAATGACCGGGATGGATTAATTAACGAAGATGGCTATGACGATCTGGATGGAGATGGAAATATTGTAATGATGCGCAGAAAAAATCCAAACGGGCGCTATAGAGTAGATCCAACAGACCCTAACCGAATGATACAGGTTGGACCCGATGAAAAAGGAGATTACGAATATTTAGGACAGGAAGGAAAAGATAATGACGGTGATGGACAAGTGAATGAAGACGGTTATACGTTTGAGTATGATCCTAACCGCGACTGGGGATGGGGATGGCAACCGAATTATATACAGAATGGTGCCTATAAATATCCTTTTTCTTTACCTGAGACCAGAGCTGTAATGGAATTTGTAATCAAACATCCCAATATAGCCGCAGCACAATCTTATCATAATGCTGGTGGAATGATCTTACGTGGTCCCGGTGACCCAACCGACCTTATTACCTACAATGGAGCTGATTTGCAGGTGTATGATGCTATTGCTAAAAAAGGAGAAGAATTGATTCCCGGTTATAAATATTTAATTGTTTATAAAGATTTGTATTCCGCTTATGGTGGTGAGTTAGATTGGTTTTATGGCGGAAGAGGTATCTATACTTATTCTAATGAATTATGGACTCCCTACCTGATGTTTAATAAAGAAGCAACCCGCGATCCGCAGGATAATAGTGCAGCACAATTTGACCGATACTTGTTATTCAAAGATGCATTTATACCCTGGCATGAATTCGTCCACCCGCAATATGGTAAAATTGAAATAGGAGGATATAAAAAGAATTTCGGAAGGGCTCATCCGGGGTTTTTATTAGAAAGTGATGCGCATCGCAACATGGCATTTACAATCTATCACTGTCATCATACACCTAAACTCACTATTGATACGATTGAGGAAAAAGATCTGGGAGATGGATTGAAACAGGTAACCGCCATTATATCGAATAGCCGGTTAATGCCTACCCATTCTAATCAGGATCTTAAATATAAAATTGAACGACCTGATTATATAACTCTTTCAGGATCTAAAGTAGTAGCAGGCATGATTGTTGAAAATGCGGATCTCAATATCACGACAGAACAAATTACAAATCCTGAGGCGATCAGTGTAAGAAATATACCTGGGCTGGGCACCGTAACCGTTCGCTGGATCGTACAGGGATCAGGCAGGTATACAATAACGGTAGACAGTAATAAGGGAGGAATAATCAGTAAGGATAAATAATCAGATAGCCACTTTTATAATTGGTTTTACAGAATAGAAATAGCAAAGGGAAAGGGATTAAATAGTTGAATTAACAGAAGTGTGTACCCTGTTTTTATAATTTATAAATCCAATGCCTTGATTATGAGTTTTGTCAGTTCGGCAAGATTCCTATTGAATAGACTGTCAGGCAGGCGACTTTTTTTCTCTGGATTAATTAGTTACTTTTATAAATGCAAATCACGCTTATGAAAAAAGGGCTATTTATCCTCATGTTATTTTTTTACTGCCTGCCTGGCAATGCGCAGGATTTTTCTATCGATTCGGTGCCGGTTCGCTTAAAATATATCCAGGCTTCCCAACAAAATAATGGAAGCACGTTGCAATGGTCTGTTGTGTGTTTACTTGATTATGCAAAATTTGATATTCAGCGATCTTCGGATGGCAAACAGTATACTTCTATTCACCAGTTTCAGGCAGATAAAAATCGTTGCTCCTCCTCTTTCGAATTTGAGGATAAAAATGGAAGCGGCAGGTTATTCTATCGTATTCGGGTAGGCGATTTGGATGGTCGGTTTTATACTTCTAAAACAATTGCATTATATGGCAGGGAAAAAGGATTTGAAATAACTTCCTTTTCTCCAACAATTGTAAATAATAGCAGCTACCTTTCTGTTTCATCTTCAACGGCTGGCAATATAAAACTTCAAATAACGGGCAGCAGTGGAAGCCTGGTGCTCAATAAAAATTATTCTATCCAAAAAGGGAATAATGAACTATATGTGAATGCTTCCTCGTTACAAAAAGGAAATTATTTTATTACTGTTATTAATCAGTATGGAGAGAAAAAAACTTCGCGTTTTTTAAAGCAATAAATTTTCTTTCAACAAGTACATCACATTCTCACTCTTTTAGAAGGGCGTCATAAAATATTTCTACAGGATGTAAAGCTAATTTACCGGTACCATCTTTTAATTGGTGGCGGCAACTGGTACCCGGAGCTGCAATTATTATATTGTCTGATGCATTTCTTACTGCTGGGAATAACACCAATTCGCCAATTTTCATTGACAATTCATAATGCTCCTTTTCGTATCCAAAACTACCCGCCATACCACAACAACCGGAAGGAATAATTTCAACAGAATAATTTTCTGGCAATGAAAGAAGTTGTACAGTAGGCTCTATAGATGAAAGTGCTTTTTGCTGGCAATGCCCATGAAGCTTTATTCGTTTTTTTTCTTTCGTGAAAAGGGATATATCTATTTGCTTTTTTGCAATTTCTGATGCAATAAATTCATCAATTGTAAATACATGTTTTGCCAGCTCTTTAGCAGTCTGCAGCAATTCATCACTGGCCAAATCAATATATTCATCCCGAAAGGTAAGGATAGCAGAAGGTTCAATCCCAATAAGCGGACTATTTGCACTAATTATTGGCGCCAACATGGAAATATTCTGATTGGCAATTTTCTGTGCATCCCTCACCAAACCTTTCGATAAAGAGGCCCGCCCGCTTTCCAGATGTTGCGGGATTATAACCTCGTACCCTAACCGCTCCAGTAATTGAATTGCTCTAATTCCGATGGCACTATCATTGTAATTCGTAAATTCATCACAAAAAAGATAGACTTTTTTTCCTTTTGAATTAACCAATTTTCTATCCTCCTGCTTTCTATTCTTCATCCATTTTTCAACGGTAGTTTGAGCAAGGGTAGGCATACTTCGAAGGTTAGCAAACCCTGCAATTTTTTTTATCAGTGAACCGGTAAATTTATTAGTAACAAAAAAATTATAGGCAGAGGGCCACAATGAACCCAATTTGGCAGCTTTGCTAAAACCAGCAATCAATTTCGAACGGAAGGGAACTCCATGTTCATCGTAATAATGTTGCAGAAATTCTGCTTTTAATTTTGCAACGTCCACATTACTCGGGCATTCTGTTTTACACCCTTTGCAGCTTAAACATAAGTCCATTACCTCATAAATCTCTTGGTGATCAAAGCGATTCATTTTATCGGAATGGGTAAGAAACTCTCTTAATATATTTGCCCTGGCCCGGGTAGTATCCTTTTCATTTCGGGTAGCCATATACGAGGGACACATGGTTCCACCACTCAATTCTGTTTTACGGCAATCACCACTTCCATTGCACTGTTCAGCATGTTGTAAGATATCCTGATTGGGAAAACGAAAAACAGTTTTAAATGCCGGTGTTTGTTGACCGGCCTCATACCGAAGCATGGTATTCATAGGGGGTGTGTCTGTAATTTTTCCGGGATTAAAGATTTGGTGAGGATCCCAGATCCGTTTAATATCTTTTAATAACGCATAATTTTTGGGGCCTATCATTTGCGCAATAAATTCTCCGCGCAAGCGCCCATCGCCATGCTCACCACTTAATGAGCCCTGGTATTTTTTTACAAGTGTTGCTATTTCTTCTGCAATTTGCCGGAACAACAAATTACCCGCTTCAGTTTTTAAATTGATGATGGGTCTTAAATGAATTTCGCCCGAACCGGCATGTGCATAATGTACCGAATAGAGATTGTATTTTTTTAGGATTTCATTAAAGTCGCGGATATAAGATGGCAAATCCTGCACATCCACCGCAGTATCTTCTATTACCGGTACAGCCTTTTCATCACCTGGTAAATTGCTGAGTAAGCCCAGCCCTGCTTTGCGCAAGGTCCATATTTTTTTGGTATCCGTTCCCGTTAGTAAAGGAAAATGATAACCGAGATCTGCATTGCGCAATGCCGTTTCG
>JANNEK010000384.1:0-14600 GCA_031378605.1 Chitinophagaceae bacterium
GAATCCATTGTTATTTTTGTTCCGTTTTTTTCAACCACTTTTGCACTTAATCGAAACAAAATATTGTTACCAGATTAGTCCTTTAAATTTAAATTGGGTTTTTAAGGGTTGACTAATTACAATGAAACGATTCCTTTGGGAGATTTTATATTGAGATGAATTTTTGATTTCGTTCCTGCTTTTACAGATACTTATATGAAAAGTTGTTCGAATATCGCTATCAATTTTTCAGGTTCAGGATATTCAATTTCAAAACCAGCAATAGTACAACCTGCGGGAGAATCAACAGAAGGATGCTTACTATTTTTATCCCATTCAATAAAAAAGGGAATAACATCATTTGCAATAGCAGTTCCGACAGATAACGATCGCCACTTTAAAACAGTTCCATCCTTTCGTTCTCTGCTACCTGGATGTATACCCGAATTTTGGTATCCCGCATCATTAATTTTTTTTAGTAATGAATCCATATTTTCGGTACGTGCCGCCCAATAAAACAATTCAGGATTTTTAAGCTCTTTAAGAAAATTATAATCTGATACCAGGCTTGTAGCTTCCGGGTCGGGGGCAATTATTTCGAGATATGTTTTATCGCCCAATGAAATAAGGGCATTATGAGTTCCTATAGTTGGATGCTTACCACCAGGAATAGCCTCAACCCCGGTTTTATTTTTTATATATTGAATCCCGGTTTCGAGAGAAGAACAACCTACTAAGAAATGATCGTAATGTAATTTATCCATCGCAAATTGATTGGGTAGTTTAAGAAACATACCTGCGCCCAGCATCGAACTGTTGCGAATAAACTGGCGACGGGAAGGTTGAATAATTGTTGGCTTTTGATTCATTTTACGCTGATGGTTTGTCTTTACTTATTTTTATTGAAATTGAATTGCCTGATAAAAGCTCCAATAAACCAAAACAATTCCGCTACTATGGTCGTTACAGCAAATCAATCTTCTTTCCACTTTTTGCAGCATCATATATGCTCATTAAAATTTTCATATCCCTCAATCCCTCTGCACCTGTTATATGTTCAGGAAATTTATTTGTTTCCATAAAAGATTTACAAATTGCTTCCAGCATAATAGTTTGATGATGCACGACCGGTAAATTCATTGGTCCTTGATGGGTACTGCCTTTTAATGGGCCATAACTATAAGCCGGGCCCAATTGCATCCAACCATTCGAAGCGGATACGTAGAGTTGTTCAATATTGGATTTATACGAACTAAAGCCATTGACCATTGCACCTCCGGGAAACGCCATTTGCCAGGAAACAGACTCTTCTACTTCTGTAAATATTTTTTTATCAGTTGTGGGTCCGAATTGTGCAGTCACCCAAAGCGGTTCCTCACCAGTAACATACCGGGATGCCTGAACGCAATAAATGCCAACATCCATGAGTGGACCACCACCTGCCATCGATTTTTTCATGCGCCATTGGTTAGGATCGCCAATGGTGAACCCGAAATTTGTTTGCATGAAACGCACGTCGCCAAATACTTTTTGTTGACCAATACGTATTACTTCTTTAGTGAATGGTTCAAAATGCAATCGGTATCCGATACCCAGTTCAACCCCTGCCTTAACGCAAACATCAATCATTTCCTCAGATTCTTGTACTGAAACAGCCATCGGCTTTTCGCACATAATATGTTTACCAGCCTTTGCTGCACGAATCACAAACTCATGGTGCATTGAATTTGGTAAAACAATATATACGATATCAATATCCCTGTTCTCAGCAATCTTGTCAAAGTTTTGATAGTTGTATATATTCTTACCGGGAATTTTATACTTAGCCGACCATCTTTCAGCTTTGGCCGGTGTTCCGGTTACAATACCTGCTAAATAACAATTCGTTGTTTGTTCCAATCCAACAGCCAACTGATGTTCGGCATAACTACCCAACCCAACTAAAGCAATACCCAGTTTCTTTTTATCTTTAAAAACTGAAGGTTTTGGCAATGAAATAAAAGAAGGTGCAGTTGCTGCTCCAAGCGTAGTTCCAAGTCCAATGCCTAATTGCTGAAGGAACAGCCGACGGGTTTGACGTTTATTCACCGATCAATGATTAAATTAAAAAAAATAAATACCAGATGAATCATTTCAAATTTAATTCATCCCCGGTTGCAAAAGTTTCCAACCGGTTTTTGCTTTTTCATCATCCACCATTCGCTTCACATCTGCCAGTAATTTTTTTGCATCATATACAATTCCATCTTTAATTGTATACCGAATACCACCAACTCTTATCGCTTTATTTTCTGCATTAAGTTTGATCGCCCCTACCCCATAAAGCAATTGCAAATTTTGTAACGGATTTTCATCAATCACTACCATATCCGCAAGCTTGCCTACTTCAACAGAGCCAATATCTTTTTCAGCACCCAGCGCCTGTGCGCCGTTTAAGGTCGCCGATCGTATTACTTCTAACGGATGAAAGCCAGCCTCTCTTAATAATTCAAACTCACGGATTAATCCAAAACCGTACAATTGATAGATATACGCATTATCACTACCGGTAGTAACCCGGCCTCCACGATTTTTATACTCATTTACAAACGTCATCCACAACCGAAAATTTTCTTTCCAGGCAACTTCCTGTTCTGTACCCCAGTTAAACCAATAAGATCCATGGGACTCATGGCTTGGTTCATAAAACTTCCAGACAGAGGGCAGGGTATAAAGCTCGTGCCATTCCTGACGACGTGCCCGGTGCAAATCACGGCTTGCCTCATAAGTATCAAATGTAGGATCAAGCGTATAATCAAGACTTATCAATTCATTCATTACTGCATTCCACTTTTCACTATAAGGAGCAGCCGCTTGTTTCCATAAGGTACCGGCTTCGCCAAACCGATCCTGTTCGTTGCTATAATTATAGTCGAGCGGATAGTTTTGAATGGTTTTATTGGTAAACATTGCTTCCGGTAATCCGTACCAATGTTCCATGGAAGTCATTCCTGCGCGGGCCGATTGCAACACATTCCATTGCGCAACACTCATTTGAGCATGGTGGCAGGTAGATCGCAATCCTAATTTTTTATTTTCGCGAATTGCTGCATCCATCACAAGAGGAGGGGCACCAAAAAACTTTATACCATCAGCGCCCTTTTTTTGATTATCGCGCACCCACTCAACGGCCTGTTCGGCCGTGGTAATTGTTTGTTTAGCCCCCATACCAAAAGCTGTATAGGCATAGATTCGTGGCGCTGTAATTTTATTTTCGGCACTTTTTTGTTTTTGATCCAATACCCAATCCAACCCATTGCCACAAGAAGGATCGCGAATAGTTGTAATACCATGTGCCATCCATAATTTAAAAACATATTCAGCAGGCGTGCCCTGTTCAGTGCCGCCGATATGTCCATGCATATCAATAAAACCGGGAAGAATGTATTTTCCCTCACAATTAATTTCTTTGCCTCCGTCTTTTAATTTAGGCCTTCCTTTAGAATTGATCGCCATTCCGGGTACACCAACGTTTGCAATTTGCGTAATACGATTTTTTTCAATTACAATATCTACAGGGCCGGTTGGAGGTGCACCAGTTCCATTAATAAGCATTGCACCACGCAAAATTAGTTGAGGCCATTGCCCCTCTCCTTCCTTACGATCGGGGGCTTTTTGAATTTGCGCCTGAATGGATAGAGATATAAACAAAACGATTGATACTAAATATTTTTTTCTCATTACAGTAAGTTGTAAGGTAATTTACGGACAAATTATGAATAAGTTTGATCTCTTTAAAACCTAAAAAATAAAAACACAAAAAAACTAATGAGTACTTTTTTACTCAACTAAAAGAACAGCATGAAAATTCAATTTTGGTCCATCGGGAAAAATAATGAACCCTATATAAAAACAGGTGTAGAAGATTTTACGAAGCGCATCTCCAAATACTATCCGGTGGAATGGAAGATCATTGCAGTTCCCAAAAATGCGGGAGTATTGAGCGAAATTGATCTTAAGAAAAAAGAGGGAGCAACTATTTTAGCCGGGCTTGAAAAAGAAGATTACCTGGTGGTGCTGGATGAACGAGGGAAGCAGTTGCAATCGGAAGAATTGGCGGCTTTTATTATGCAACGAACGAATGAGGGTTTAAAAAAATTAATTTTTTTGATTGGTGGCGCCTATGGAATCGATGAAAGTATTTTAAAGCGGGCAAATTATACATGGAGTTTATCTTCGCTTGTTTTTCCACATCAATTGGTGCGTTTAATTTTAGCAGAACAAGTGTATCGGGCATGTACTATCTTGCGTAATGAAAAGTATCATCATTCTTGATTCTTGATTCTTGATTCTTGATTCTTGATTCTTGATTCTTGATTCTTGATTCTTGATTTTTTACTTTTTACTTTTACTTTACATCTATTATGAGCATTACCCTTATTATTATAATTATCACCTGTCTTGTTTCTTTTTATGCCTTTGGCAATGAAAAAATTCGGGAAGATCTTATTTTTTTTCCACCGGCTATCAGTGGTCGCAATCAATGGTATCGCTTTTTTTCTTGTGGCTTAATTCATGCAAATATTCAGCATCTCTTTTTTAATATGTTTGCGTTATACTTATTTGGTATGGGTGAAAATAAAAGTGGCGTTGAATATAGCTTTATTGAAATCTTCGGAGAAAAAGGAAAATTGCTTTACCTTTTAATGTATGTGGCTGCATTAGGGGTTTGTCTTATCCCAACTTATTCAAAGAATAAAGATAACTACCAATATAAAAGCTTAGGAGCTTCGGGTGCCGTTTCGGCTGTTGTATTTATTCAAATATTATTAAATCCAATGAATGGGGTGGGAATCATTTTTGTTCCGATATATATTGCCGGTTTCTTATTTGGAGCCATTTATTTAGCTATTTCAGGTTGGCTTGATAAAAAGGGATCGGGCAATATCAATCATTCGGCACATATTTTCGGAGCCATCTTTGGAGTTGCTTTTATGATTGTTGCCTGCCAGTTATTTTCTAGCACACCTGTTTTACAAAATTTTATTGACCAGGTAAAAAACGCGCGACTAAACGAAATCATTCAGGTTGGAAGGTAATCTGTAATAGCTGACTGGAAGTATCTGTTATTTTACACCGTTCGTCAATCCGGTATCCAATCACCCATACAATTTTTTTAGCTGATTCAAGCACCCAAACATTTTCCTTTTCTGTTTTAGATAATTTTGAATCAATAAAAAATCGGGATAGTTTTTTCTTTTTCTTCATACCCAAAGGATAAAAATAATCGCCTGCCTTCCATTTACGTAACAATAATGGGAAGCTGATACACTGCAGGTCAACTTGTACTATGGAGTTCGTTGTAGTTAGTCGTGGGCCTGGAGTTCGAAGTATCGAAAAATCAAGTCGAAAAGAAACCTGCTGAATGAAAGTAGTTTCAGCTTCAATTAAAATTGTTTCGGCGGCTATTGTTTCAACCGGAGCAATAATCAACCAATTTCTATTACGAATTACCCGGTGAGTAGGAGAAGCAATAAACTTGCCGGATTCGCTGTTAAGCAAATTTGTTACCTCCGTTGTTTGTGCCGGTGTAAAATTATACTCTTTAATAATTTCATAGACAATAGTTGAAAGAGGTACTGATTTTTTCAATTTCAACACCGGGATATGTATTTCATTTCCTTTTATTTCTAATAAACTTTTCTTGTGAAACGAAATTGCCTGCTGATACAACAATTCGGTATCAGCAAAACGATGGATATTGCTTAGAATATTTTCATTGGCCTTTGGATAAATTTTCTGCACTAACGGGATTACCTGCTGCCTGAAATAATTACGGCTGTACTTATCCGTGGAATTAGAACTATCCTCTACCCATTTCAAATTATTTTCATTGGCGAAAACCAGCAATTCTTCTTTCCGAAAATTTAATAAGGGTCTTATAATCTTACCCTGCTTTGGAAGTATACCACGCAAGCCCGCAATTCCGGTACCCTTAAAAAAATTCATCAAAACAGTTTCAATATTATCATCGGCATGATGTGCAGTAATAAGGTAGTTGATAGTGTCAGGTTCAGTGCCGGGAGTCGGGACTTGATATCTCGGGGGCTTATCGAGTAATTCATAAAACCAACTATACCTTAATTCACGGGCAGCAACCTGGGTAGACACTTTATTTTCGATTGCATAGAGCTGGGTATCGAATCTTTTTATGATTGTTTTTTTAGAATACTTAGTTCCTAATTCTTTTACAAAATTTTCATCACGTTCACTTTCTTCCGCACGTAATTGAAAATTACAATGAGCAATAATAAAATCAATATCCGACAAATAACATAGTTCACACAATACCACCGAATCTACTCCCCCACTTACAGCAAGCAAGAGCCTTTGCTTTAGGGCAAAAAGATTTTCTTTTTTAATGTTTTCCAGGAATTGTTGATGCAAATTCATTCAATTGTTTAATTCATTTATTCAGTAAAATTATATCGCAAAGAAGTTCTTTCCAGTAATTGTAAATGAAGAGTTATTACCTATTCTTTATTTAACTTGCCATTCTCTTTACCCAACTATTGACTATTGACTATTGACTATTGACTATTGACTATTGACTATTGACTATTCACCCTTCATTAAAACAACATCTCTTCATAAGCACTCTTCAATTCTCCATACGCATGATTGTCTCCTGCTTTTTTTGCCTGATCCATTCCTTTCTCATACCAATTAGTAGCCCCATCAATATCACCTGTTCTTTCCAATAATTTGGCAAGATGGTAATAAGATCCAATATAACCGGGCTCACGTATAAGTATCTCTTCAAATAGTTTCCGCGCCGCTAAATCATTTCCCAGCTTACAATATTCTAATGCCAATGCATGCTGCAAAAAGCTATCAGCAGAATTGGTCATTAAAAACTCCTTTAATTTTTCTATTCGATCCATGTTACCAGAAATATTTTTTAAACGTTCTTAGAAAATCTGAATTTCAAGACTTATCTTTGTTTTAGTTGCATAAACAACCAAATTTTTGTACATGAAGATATTAGTATGTATCAGCAAAACGCCCGACACCACGGCAAAAATAGCCTTCACCGATAACAATACGAAATTCGTAGCAGAAGGTGTACAATGGATCATCAATCCATACGACGAATGGTATGCACTGGTTCGAGCCATTGAGTTAAAAGAGAAAGACCCGTCAACTATTATTCATTTAATAACAGTGGGTGGTGCCGATTGTGATCCTATCATTAGAAAGGCACTTGCATTAGGCGGAGATGAGGCCATTCGTGTAAATGCGGATAGCCATGACAGCTTTTATATTGCTTCTCAAATTGCCGAACTGGCAAAACAGGGTGGCTATGATTTGATCTTTACTGGAAAAGAAACCATCGATTACAATGGATCTTCTATTGGCGGGATGGTTGCTGAGTTATTAGATTTGCCTTATTTAAGCCTGGCAACAAAATTCGAACTGAATGGAACCACGGCAATCATTAACCGTGAAATTGAAGGAGGTGAAGAAACTGCAGAATTAACTATACCCGTTGTAGTAAGTTGCCAGAAAGGGGTTGCCGAACAGCGCATTCCAAATATGAAAGGAATTATGGGTGCCCGAACCAAACCATTAAAAGTGGTTGAGCCTGTTGCAGCAGATACGCTAACAACTATTTCTTCTTTTGAAATGCCTCCGGCCAAAGCCGGCGTAAAACTTGTTTCGGCTGATACGCCAGAAGAATTGGTAAGGCTATTGCACGAAGAAGCAAAGGTGATTTAAAATGTATCTGCTGAATTTTAACATAGAGGTACCCGTTATTAAGAGAACTTCAACAACAATAATAAAACGCAACCAGACACAAACTATAAACTTCAAACTACAAACTCTTACTTATGTCTGTTTTAATATTTATCGATCATTCTGAGAGTCAATTCAAGAAATCTTCCTTTGAAATATTAAGTTATGGGGCCAAAATAGCAGAACAATTAGGAACGTCTGCGGAGGGAATTGTTTTAGGGCCTGTTGCTGATGATCTCACTGCACTGGGAAAATATGGCGTTTCCAAAATTCATTATGCCCCTGGCGAAACGCTAAATACATTTGATGCACAGGTTTACACACGCATTATTGCGGAAGTAGCAGCGACTACCAGCGCTACTGTAATAATATTTTCGCAAAACCTAAGTGGGAAAGCAATCGCGCCACGTTTATCTGCGCGCTTAAAAGCAGGGTTGGTTGCAGGCGCAATTAGTTTGCCGGATACCACCAATGGTTTTGTTGTTAAAAAAGGAGTTTTCAGCGGAAAGGCATTCGCGAATATTTCGATTAATACTGTTATAAAAATTATATCCCTTAATCCCAATTCGTACCCGGTAAAAATAACCGGAGGCGTTGCAGTCGTAAATAAAATAGATACCATTAATAATAGTAATAAGATTAAAATAACTTCCACCAATAAAATTACGGGCCAGGTACCTTTGGGAGAAGCAGAATTGGTTATTAGTGCCGGCCGTGGTTTAAAAGGACCTGAAAACTGGGGAATGATTGAGGAGCTTGCAAAATTATTAGGTGCTGCTACTGCCTGCAGCAGACCAGTAGCCGACGCTCATTGGAGGCCGCATCATGAACATGTTGGGCAAACAGGAGGATCAATTGCTCCAAATCTTTATTTCGCTGTTGGCATTTCGGGAGCTATTCAACATTTGGCCGGCGTTAACAGAAGTAAAGTAATCGTTGTAATTAATAAAGATCCTGAAGCGCCCTTCTTTAAAGCCGCCGATTATGGTATTGTTGGCGATGCGTTTGAAGTAATACCGAAAATTATAGAATCTGTCAAGAAATTGAAAAGTCAATAATTATTTTTCTCTATTATAAAAAAACCGTCTGAATATGACGGTTTTTTTATTAGTAAAATTCGGGGCATTAAAATGAATGACTTAAATTCGCTTTTCATTGGTTTCCAATACTCGTAGTTAATATTGGGTAGCCTGTTTAATAGCATTCATTTACCCTTGTTCTTTAGTATTCTTAAATTCGTATTCAAAAGCGATAAAACTCAGCGTTTATAAGCGTCATGAAAAAAATAGAACTGGAAATAGTAGCCTTATCGCACAGCATTACTCAAACGCATTCTTATGCAGTGGTGTTGGGCGAGGTAAATGGCTTAAGAAGATTACCGATAGTTATTGGTGGTTTTGAGGCGCAGGCAATTGCAGTTGCATTGGAGAAAATGCATCCAAGCCGGCCACTTACGCATGATTTAATGAAAAATTTTATGAGCGCTTTTGCAGTGGATTTACAAGAAATTATTATTTGTGATTTGCAGGAAGGTATATTTTATTCCAAATTGGTTTGTGTTAGCGAAAATGATACCGTTGAAATTGATTCCAGAACTTCGGATGCCCTTGCGTTGGCGGTTCGATTTGGATGCCCCGTATATACCTACGAAAATATTCTCGAAAGTGCGGGTATACTAATGGAAGATTCGGGTACCAAAAAGAAGAAAGGCGAAGAACAAACCGTAACTACAGAACATGGAGGATCCGATGACTTAAGGGCAATGAGCCTTGAAGAATTAAATACCTTATTAAACGAAGTTCTCGATCAGGAAGATTATATGCGTGCCATTGCAATCCGCGATGAAATTAAGACCCGCAAAAAGAGATAACCTTTTTTATGGTTATTTTCCCCAATTGCAAAATCAATTTAGGTCTTCGCATTCTGCGAAAAAGGGAAGATGGTTTTCATGACCTTGAAACCATTTTCTATCCGGTTATGGTGAAGGATATACTGGAACTGGTAGAAATCCATAACCCGCATTCCGAAAAAAAAGAAAGGGTAAATAATACAGGATCCTTACGATTCAGTCAAACAGGATTAACAATTAAAGGAAACCCAGACGATAATCTCTGTATAAAAGCATTCCATCTTTTAAAAAAAGAATTTCCCTTATTACCAGGCGGTCAAATTCATTTGCATAAGATTATTCCCATGGGTGCCGGATTGGGCGGCGGTTCCGCCGATGGAGCGTTTACTTTAAAGTTAGTAAACGACTACTTCAAATTAAATATTCATTCAGAAAAGTTAATGGACCTCGCTTCCCAACTTGGCAGCGATTGCCCTTTTTTTATTTACAATAAACCCAGCATTGCAAGAGGCAGGGGCGAATTGTTAGATCCTATTTCGGTTGACCTATCACGGTATTCGATTTTATTAATCAGCCCAGGCATACCAATAAACACCGCATGGGCATATTCCATGATTTCTCCTTCTGTACAAGGAGTATCATTGGAAAAAATTATTCAAAAACCGATTCATGAATGGAAAAATGAATTGCTGAATGATTTTGAAAAACCAGTCTTCCGGCAATTTCCTGAAATAAAAAAAATTAAAGAAGAACTTTATTCACAAGGGGCACTATACGCATCCTTAACAGGCAGTGGAAGTACTGTATATGGAATTTTTTCAAAAAATAAACTACCAGACGGCCTGTTTACCTTAGAGAATTACCGGATCGATTCCATACCTTAAACTATTTTAAGCTAATAGCAGAAGTTCTTCGATGTTCAATGGTTTAGTAAACATATCAATGCTTCCGTCTCCCTTTAATGGCCATTGATCCGTTGGTTTATCCCAATACAATTCAACGCCATTCTTATCGGGATCGTCCAAATAAATGGCTTCCGATACGCCATGATCAGATGCGCCGGTTAAAGGGTAATTCAATTCAATGAGTCTTTTTACAACCTGTGCAAGATCCTTTCGTGTTGGATATAAAATTGCTGTATGATACAACCCTGCAGCACGTACCGGAGCCGGACCCGCATCCTTACTATGCCATGTATTCAATCCGATATGATGATGATAACCTCCGGCAGATATAAACGCAGCACTATCTCCGAATAACTGCATAACAGTAAATCCTAATAAATCCCTGTAAAAGCCAAGTGCCCGATTAAGGTCGGTTACTTTAAGATGTACATGTCCAATTCTTACCGCATCTGGAACTTTATAATCCATTGAAGAAATTTTTATAAAGGTACATGCAAGATTTCTTTTCTTTATAGTATAAAAAAGATCAAATTTTAGTGGATGTTGAATTGCCGTAAAAAATTAAAAACAGGAACTGAACCTGCTTTCCAATAAAGAAACATTACAATAAAAACTATGAATCTCAAACGGTCGGGAAAGTAGATAGAATACAGATTAGTTTTTTACTAAACTGGAAAATGGTCTATCAAACCCGCTACCCTTTCAATTGTCAGTAAAAAATCCTATCTTGCGTCTTAAGTTATGCATCAGTCGATTACTATACTATTCTTCCTGGATTCGAATCTCGATTTACTCAATCATCGACGATAAATCAGGCACACGTTTAACGATACTCCGTTAAACGTTGTTTTAGTATTTGTGTAAAAGCAAGTTTTCATCGCATACAAAAATTTCATTTCAACTTATCAATTCATTACCATGCAATCAACTATAAATTTATCTGACAAAGCGCAACAATATTTAGCGCTTGAAGAAAAATACAGTGCTCACAATTACCATCCATTACCCGTAGTGCTAAATAAAGGAGAAGGTGTATACGTGTGGGATGTAGATGGTAAACGCTACTTCGATTTTCTGAGTGGATATTCAGCGGTGAACCAGGGTCACTGCCATCCTGTTATTACTGCGACCCTCATTGAACAAGCCCAAAAACTTACGTTAACATCCCGGGCATTTCACAGTGATCTGCTGGGAGAGTATGCGCAATTCATTACCCAATATTTCGGTTACGATAAAGTATTGCCAATGAATACTGGTGTTGAGGCAGTAGAAACAGCCATTAAATTATCACGCAGGTGGGGTTATACTAAAAAAGGAATCGAAGAGAATAAGGCAAAAATTATTGTATGTGCCCATAACTTTCACGGCAGAACGAGTTCTGTTATTTCATTTAGTAGTGATCCATCAGCATATACTAAATTCGGCCCGTTTATGCCCGGTTTTGTAACCATCCCTTTCAATGATTTGACGGCACTAAGTGAAGCATTGCAGGATAAAACGGTTTGTGCATTTCTGGTAGAACCTATACAAGGGGAAGCGGGAGTAGTAATACCAGATGAGGGATATCTTACAAAAGCAAAACAATATTGTGAGGATGCTAATGTGTTATTCATTGGAGATGAAATTCAAACTGGGTTATGCCGTACTGGTAAAATGCTTGCCTGTGATCATGAATTGGTAAGACCCGATATTTTATTATTAGGAAAAGCATTAAGTGGTGGTGTATTGCCCGTATCAGCCGTATTGGCTGATGATGAGATTATGTTAACCATCAAACCAGGCGAACATGGTTCAACCTATGGAGGAAACCCTTTGGCGTGTAAAGTAGCAATGGCTGCGTTAACCGTTTTAAAAGAAGAACGATTAGCAGAGAATGCCACGGAAATGGGTCAATTACTAAGAAGCGAAATAGAAAGAATAAATTCGCCACATGTAAGTTTAGTTAGAGGCAAGGGCCTTTTGAATGCCATGGTAATAACCCATACCAATAAAGAAGCGGCCTGGCAACTCTGTTTATTAATGAAAGAAAATGGATTGCTGGCTAAACCGACCCATGGTGATAAAATAAGATTTGCGCCACCACTGGTGATTAATAAGGAACAGATACTGGAATCTGCAAACATCATCAAACATAGCCTGCAATCATTGTGAGTGAACTTGAAAAGTATAAACAATAAATGACCGTTCACAATAATGAATTAAGCGACTAATTTTCGTTTGGTTGATTTCGGAACGGAACAATACCTTCACAAAAAAATTAATGGATACGCATCTTCATCACGACGAACTTCATTTAACCAGCTCCGACTTATTAAGAGATGTTGTAATTGGAATGAGCGATGGACTTACCGTTCCATTTGCATTAGCGGCCGGCTTAAGTGGAGCAGTTGATTCTACCCATATTATTGTAATTGCCGGTATTGCAGAGATCGCTGCAGGTTCAATTGCTATGGGGCTTGGAGGATATCTGGCAGGTAAAACCGAACAGGATCATTATAACAGCGAAGTAAAAAGAGAATATGCCGAAGTAGAAAACCTACGGCATCGGGAAATTGAAGAAACAAAATCTTTTTTTGCGGGTATAGGTTTGAGTGAGGAACTTCAAAATAGAGCAACTGAAGAAATTTCGCAGGATAAAAACAAATGGGTTGACTTTATGATGAAGTATGAATTGGGTCTCGATAAACCCGATCCTAAACGTGCTACCAAGTCAGCACTTAATATTGGCTTATCCTATGTAGCCGGGGGACTAGTTCCTTTGAGTCCTTATTTTTTTATTTCAGATCCTATTGATGCTTTGAAAATATCTCTTGTAGTTACATTGTTCTGTTTATTTGTTTTTGGATGGTTTAAAAGTAAAATCACAGGCATTCATCCATTTAAAGGTGCATTGAGGGTAATGCTTATTGGGGCCCTGGCTGCAGGAGCAGCATTTGGCGTTGCAAAATTATTTGAAGGTTGATTCACTTTTCTTTTGCGGCTTGGCTAATTTCAAATCAGGAAATACAGCCATTAGCAGCATTATGACTGATGAAATTAACATCAACCATAATCCTTCTTTTCGTTGCGGACAAATACCATGATAACATCCTGAAAATAAAATAAAACTTTTTATTGCATACGCAACAACCAATGCCGTGATAACAAGGTTCCATCGCTTTGCCCAAATCTTTGGCAGCAAATAAAATAAAATACCAAGTGTGGTAAGCACTAAAAAAACTTTCCCTGGTTTTCCATACATATTGTTTTCAGAAAAAAAACCAGTAAAATTTTTTTGCAAGTCGGGGTGAAAAGTCCAAGGCAAAAAACATGCAATTACTAACGAAGCCGCTGCTGCTATTCCAATCCATTGCGAATATTTCATGTAGATGAAAACTTTTTAAATGGTACATTAAAAAACCTGTGAAGTTTTTTAAAACCGCACAGGTTTAAGAGAAGGAGGTCCCGACCAGATTTGAACTGGTGTAGGAGCTTTTGCAGAGCTCTGCCTAGCCACTCGGCCACAGGACCATAAAAACATCAACTTCCAACAACTGTTTTAGTAATTATTTGGATGCCGTAAAAGTAGGTTTTTTATCGGATATTTGAGAATCAGCATTCAATAAATTATGCAGCGAATTCAGGAATCAGAACTAATCATTAACCAGCGTGGGGCTATCTATCATCTGGATATACATCCACAGGAGTTAGCACCTCTTATTATTACTGTTGGAGATCCGGGCCGTGTGGCTGAAGTCAGTAAATATTTCGACAAAATCGATTATCAATCGAACCACCGTGAATTTATTTCGCATACTGGCGCCATCGGAAAAAAAAGAATAACTGTATTATCATCTGGTATTGGACCCGACAATATTGACATTGTATTAAATGAATTGGATGCCCTTATTAATATTGATTTTGATAGTAGAACCATAAAACCTCAGCTTAGTTCTTTACAAATTCTCCGTATAGGAACATCGGGATCTTTGCAGCAAGATATACCTGTTGATAGTTTTGTTGCCTCCACACATGGATTGGGTATCGACAATCTTTTAAATTTTTACCGGTTTACACACAATAACGAAGAAGAACAACTGATTCACTCTTTC
>JANNEK010000415.1:0-5538 GCA_031378605.1 Chitinophagaceae bacterium
TAGTGAACTTTGTGATGTATTTTCTTTGAGGTCTTTGTGTTTGTTTTCTTAACACAGAGTTGTTTACACAAAGTTCATTAAGAAATCTTTGTGGGAAGCAATTTTCAAATTGAGATACTACCGTAGTCCGGCAAAATTAATTTTATATTACAAACTTTTTTAAAATTTTGTGTTACATTCTTTCCGGAACCTCTATGCCCAATAAAGACATTGCGGATTGTATCACATGGGCAGTCAATACACAAAGTTGAAGACGCAGTTCTTTTTTATCCGCTGTTTCCGCAGTAAGAACGCGTAATTCGGTAACAAATGAATTAAATGTTTGCGCTACTTTAAACACATAATTGGCAATCACCGAAGGATTCATTTCTTCAGAAGCCTGGGTAATTATCGTTTCATATTTTTCTAATTCAATGATCAATTTTTTTTCAAGAATTTGTAAGGGTTCTTTGCAGGATTGATTAATAGGTAATTCTTTTCGCAGGATCGATCTTGCCCTGGCATAGCTAAACTGAACAAATGGCCCGGTAAATCCATGAAAATCGATCGACTCTTCAGGGTTAAAAATCATTTTCTTTTTTGGATCTACTCTTAACAAAAAGAATTTTAAGGCACCTAAACCAATGGTATGATAAAGAGCTTTAAGTTCCTCATTTGTAAAATCTTTTACTTTTCCTAATTCCTGGGTATGCTTTGCAGAAATACTCTCCATTTCATCTACAATATCATCGGCATCCACCACATTGCCTTCCCTTGTTTTCATTCTTCCGGAAGGTAACTCCACCATACCATAACTCAAATGAAAAATTCCTTCTGCACCAGGAAGTCCAAGTTTCTGACAAATCAATTTCAACACTTTAAAATGATAGTTTTGTTCATCACCAACTACATATACACTAAGACTACTATTAAATTCCTGTTGTTTTAATTCTGCTAAACCTATGTCTTGTGTCATATACACGGCTGTTCCATCACGGCGACGAACAATTTTTCGATCCAGGCCATCTGCTGTTAGATCTATCCAAACACTTCCATCTTCTTCCTGTTCAAAGACTCCTTTTTTCAATCCTTTTTCTACCATTTCTTTACCTAGTAAATACGTATTGCTTTCGTAATATGTTTTATCAAAGTCACTGCCAATTCTGTTATACGTTTTTGCAAAGCCATCATAAACCCAACTATTCATTTTTTTCCATAATTCTATCACGGCTGGTTTGCCGGCTTCCCAGTCAATGAGCATTTGTTGTGCGGCTTTCATGATTGGTGCTTCTTTTTCAGCTTCGTCTTTTGATATTCCGCTCTCAACAAGTTGATCAATTTGCTTTTTTAATTCATAACCAAACTGAACATAATAATCACCAACCAAATGATCGCCTTTTATATCAGTACTATCGGGTGTAGCACCATTTGCAAAAAGTTGCCAGGCGATCATGCTTTTACAAATATGGATACCCCGGTCATTTGCAATACAGGTTTTTATTACATCGTATCCATTTTGTTTGAAAATAGCAGCGATGCTCCAACCTAAAAAATTATTTCGAAGATGACCAAGGTGAAGTGGTTTGTTGGTATTGGGTGATGAATATTCAACCATTACTCTTTTATTCAGGGGATCTTTCTTTCCGAAATTATTGTTCGTGTAATTTTCGGTTAAAAAATCTATCCAATAGTTATCTGCTATTGTAAGATTTAAAAAACCTTTTATTACATTGTATGAAACAAAAATATTCTTATTCGTTGATAGCAATTCTTCTCCAAGTTCTTTTCCTATTTGTTCAGGCGATTTTTTAAGATTTTTTACAAACGAAAATAACACTACTGTATAATCGCCGTCAAAATCTGGTTTGGTTTCCGTTATCAATATTGTGGATGCCGCTATTTCTAAAGTATATAATTTCGATAAAGCCTTACTTACAGCCGGTTGTAAAATTGTTACAATTCCCATATCTCTTTTAAATTGGAAGGCAAAAATACTGTAATGAAACGAGAGGGGGTTAAAATCAAAAAGCTGCTCATTTTAAGAACAGCTTTCTGTACAGTTTGGCTTAGGGGTTAAATAGAATTTGAATATCCATATATTTTCCGGACTTGCAAGAACCTTATTTTTTTCTTGACGAAAGTCAACCATTAAAATGTCTGCAAAGATTTTATGAAACTGTTATTAAGGATGTAACAATCGTTTGAGTGAAAAACTAAGGGCGCTATACAAAACTTAATTCAGTTATATTCGCAACGATTTTTTTATAGATGAAAGGAAATACGATTATAGCAATCATAGATTTTTTTTATCCGCCGTTTAAAAGGCTAATGCCTATACAAACATTTCGGTATGCTGCGTGTGGGGGAGGAAATACCCTGCTTGGGTTAATCGTTTATTCTGTAAGTTATAAGTATATTTTGAAAGAGCAGGACCTTGACCTTGGGTTTTATGCCTTCAAATCACATATTGCTGCATTGTTTTTTTCATTCAGCGTTAATTTCCCCTTGGGCTTTATACTGATGAAGTTTGTTGTATTCAATGAATCTAACATAAGAGGGCGCATACAACTCTTTCGCTATTTTATTTTCTTTGTGTTTTGCCTTTTCCTGAATTATGTTTTGCTAAAATTATTTGTAGAAATCTTTAAGTTGCCTGCCATCTTTGCACAAGTGATTACAACCGCAATTGTGGTTTGTGTTAGCTATATCACTCAAAAGCACTTTACATTTAAGGTTGAACGGAAAGAGGAGAATTTTCCTTTTTGATTTATGCAGGCGCAATCCCTGGTTTTTCTTTTAATCATTGATATACGCATTAATACAACCATACGTTAGTTTTTATTTTTGATTTAAACTAAAACCTTTCAATAGTTACCCGGTAATTTTGTTATATCAGGGTTTTAGTTTTAACAAAAAACTATTAATGGGTTTCTATTTTGTAATTTGTTTTCATTAAAATAAACTGCCATGAGAAAATTCTTTACCGTTTTTGGAGTTTTTCTTTTAACCTTATCTGCTCTTTCTCAACAAAAAAAAGTATTGGTTGGAGGAACACTTATCGATGGATATGGTGGTGACCCAATAAAGAACTCTGTTATAATTATTCAAGGAGAAAAAATAATAAAGATTGGCCAGGTGGGCTCTATTGAAATACCAAAAGATGCTGAAATTATTTCAACAGAAGGAATGAGTGTATTGCCAGGATTATGGGATATGCATGTTCATTTGATGATTAATGGCCATTCAGATTATACTTATTGGGATAAAAAATATCCTCCTCTGTTTCGTTCAGTTATTATGCCTTCTTCGGCGAAACAATTATTAATGGCAGGCATTACAAGTGCCCGCGATTTAGGAGGCCCGTTAGAGGATATGATTTATGTAAGAGATGCAATTAACAATGGAAAGTTAGAGGGGCCAACCCTGTATGTGAGTGGTCCTTTCATCCAACATGAGCCTTATCCCGGAACAGAACAATTCCGTTGGGGTATTAAAGGAGTGGCTGATGCGCGGGCTAAAATACAGAAACTGGCTAAGGCAGGTGTGGATTGTATTAAACTTATCGATCAGGACCTAATGGAAATGGATGAAGTAATGGCAATTGTTGATGAGGCACATAAAAATAAATTAAAAGTAGTGGCGCATGCGCATAGGCCGGAAGAAATCAGGAGAGGTTTAAAAGCAGGAGCCGATTGTTTTGAACATACCGGTCTCGCCACAGCGCCAGAGTATCCCGATGATATAATGAATATGATTAAAGAACGTACAGCCAATTCAACGAATAAATTATTCTGGTGTCCTACTGTGCAAGGTTTGTGGAATTATGATTATGTACGAAGTAACCAGGAACACCTGGATGATCCTTCCTGGAAAGTTGGATTACCAGATAGCATCATTCTCGATATCCGCAAATCAATTTTAAAGCCGTCCGAACTTTCGTATACACAACTGACAGCTTACAGAAAGCCAACCTTGAAAAAGAAATTTCTTCAATTAAAAGAATCGGGTTTGATCCTGTTAATTGGTACCGATTCAGGTATTCCTATGACTTTTCACAGCCAGAGTACATGGAACGAATTGGACATATGGGTTCGTGAAATGGGTGTTGATCCAATGCTTGCAATTCGGGCAGCTACTTATTGGCCTGCCGTTTACCAGGGGGTAGATGACAAATTTGGAACTGTTAGTGAAGGTAAATATGCAGATATAATAGCTGTCAAAGGCGACGTGTTACGCTATATTAACCTGCTACAAAAGGTAGATATGGTTGTAAAAAAAGGGAAAAGAGTGAAATAAGTTCCTTTATTTGAAAAATGACTGTCAATTTTTCATCAAATTGTGAGGCGGCATAAGTATTGATAAGCATACTCTGAACATTAAATTCAACAAAATCATGGGAAAGATAATTGGAATTGATTTGGGTACAACTAATAGTTGTGTATCTGTAATGGAGGGAAATGAGCCAGTAGTAATTGCCAATGATGAAGGCCGCCGTACTACTCCATCCGTTGTTGCGTTTTTGAAAAATGGCGAACGTAAAGTAGGAGATCCTGCAAAGCGTCAGGCTATCACGAATCCGCAAAATACGATTACGAGTGTGAAGAGGTTTATGGGTCGTCGGTTTGATGAAGTAACAAATGAATTGAGTCATTGGAGTTATAAAGCCACAAAAGGTGATAATAATACAGTTCGCATTGATATCGACGGAAGGTTATATACTCCTCAAGAGATCAGTGCTATGATTCTTCAAAAAATGAAGAAAACCGCTGAAGATTATCTTGGTCATGAAGTAAGCGAAGCAGTAATAACTGTTCCTGCATATTTTAACGATGCTCAGCGGCAGGCAACAAAAGAAGCTGGCGAAATTGCAGGGTTGAATGTTCGCCGAATCGTAAACGAACCAACTGCTGCCGCATTGGCGTATGGTTTGGATAAAGGTAAACATGAACAAAAGATTGCCGTGTTTGATTTGGGTGGCGGTACTTTTGATATATCTATCCTCGAATTAGGAGATGGTGTGTTTGAGGTAAAAAGCACCAATGGAGATACTCACCTTGGAGGAGATGATTTTGACAAAGTGATTATGGATTGGATGGCTGAAGAATTTAAGAAAGAAGAGAATACAGATCTACGTAAAGATCCAATGGCCTTACAGCGATTGAAAGAAGCTGCTGAAAAAGCAAAGATTGAATTAAGTACCGCTTCTGAAATTGAAATCAATCTGCCTTATATTACTGCAATAGATGGAGTACCGAAACACCTGGTTAAAAAATTAACAAGAGCGAAGTTTGAACAAATAGCGGATAGCTTATTCGAACGATGCTTACGCCCTTGTGAACAAGCGTTTAAAGATGCTGGTTTAACTACTTCTCAAATTAATGAAGTTATTTTGGTGGGAGGTAGTACACGTATTCCAAAAGTGCAGGAAATTGTTGAGAAATTTTTTGGTAAAAAACCAAATCGTAGTGTAAACCCGGATGAGGTGGTTGCTTTAGGAGCAGCTATTCAGGGAGCAGTACTAACCGGTGAAGTAAAAGATGTATTGTTGCTCGATGTTAC
>JANNEK010000239.1:0-22146 GCA_031378605.1 Chitinophagaceae bacterium
CCCGCGCAAAATTCGCAAAAGCAAAAATAAAACAAAAGCGACAAGCGCAATCTGCCACAGCGAATGAAGCAAAGTCCAGCCGAGACTTTCGACGAGTTTCGAGTTTGTTAAAATTTCTAAATTCATATTTTTCTCTTGCAAATCTCCGTTCAGGTGCGGAGAATTTTTGAAAAATTCTAATAATCACAAACCGCTAGCGTAATTAATTAGCCTGTTCAATAACGATATACTGTTGAAGAGTGCGACGCCTGTCCGAACGGGTTCATCCGGGCGGGCAACAACTGTTCAACCAGCGAACCTAAGCTGGCAACACACTATTTATTTTCAAAATAAAGAACTAAAAATCTCCAATTAAGTGTAAAACATTCTTGTGAAAACATAGGTTTATCCATTTGCTTCCGCCATCAATCTCTTGCCCTTTTCAATTGCATCATCAATACTACCTACCAGGTTAAACGCAGCTTCCGGGTATTCATCTACTTCACCATCCATAATCATATTAAACCCACGGATCGTTTCTTCAATTGGAACCAATACTCCTTTCAAACCTGTAAAGGCTTCGGCAACGTGGAAAGGCTGAGAAAGGAAACGCTGTACTTTTCGGGCACGCTGCACCGTCATCTTATCATCATCACTCAACTCATCTAATCCTAAAATGGCAATGATATCCTGTAATTCCTTATAACGTTGTAAAATCAATTTTACATTGTTTGCGCAATTGTAATGTGCCTCTCCAACTACCATTGGGGTAAGAATGCGTGAGGTAGAATCCAATGGATCTACCGCGGGGTAAATACCTAAATCTGCAATCTTACGGCTCAATACCGTGGTAGCATCCAGGTGAGCAAAAGTAGTTGCAGGTGCCGGATCTGTTAAATCATCAGCCGGTACATAAACAGCCTGTACAGAAGTAATAGAACCATTTTTTGTTGAGGTGATCCGTTCCTGCATTACGCCCATTTCGGTTGCAAGTGTTGGTTGATAACCTACGGCCGAAGGCATACGGCCAAGGAGAGCCGAAACTTCCGAACCTGCTTGCGTAAACCGGAAGATATTATCAACGAAAAACAAAATGTCTTTTCCTTTTCCCTGTCCATCACCATCACGATAATATTCTGCAATGGTAAGTCCGCTTAAAGCAACACGTGCACGCGCACCGGGGGGTTCATTCATTTGTCCGAACACAAAGGTTGCTTTTGATTCAGCAAGCTCTTTCATATCTACTTTACTTAAATCCCATCCTCCATTTTCCATGCTATGCTTGAAGGCATCCCCGTATTTCATAATGCCCGCTTCAATCATCTCTCTCATCAAATCGTTTCCTTCACGGGTTCTTTCTCCAACTCCTGCAAAAACAGATACCCCGGAATATGCTTTGGCAATATTATTAATCAATTCCTGAATCAAAACTGTTTTACCTACACCGGCACCACCAAACAAACCAATTTTTCCTCCTTTAGCATAAGGTTCAATAAGGTCAATTACTTTAATACCTGTAAATAATATTTCTGAAGCAGTACTTAAATTTTCAAATGCAGGTGGTTTGGCATGAATAGCCCGGCCATTTGCTTTAGATACCGGAGGCAATCCATCAATTGGGTCTCCGGTTACATTGAAAAGTCGACCTTTAATTGCATCGCCTGTTGGCATAGCAATAGGTTTGCCGGTATCAATTACTTCCAATCCACGAACAAGTCCTTCGGTACCATCCATGGCAATCGTCCGTACACTATCCTCTCCCAAGTGTTGTTGGGTTTCTAAAATCAATAAATCCCCATTTGGGCGTTTCAGTTCTAACGCATTATAAATTTCAGGAAGTTTACCTTCAAACTGCACATCTACCACAGCACCAATGATCTGTTTGATCTTTCCAACGTTAGCCATATAGTATAATTATGAAAGGTATTTAAATTGGCGGCAAAGGTAAGGGAGGCCGGGTGAAATGAAAAATGTAGAATAGAAAATTTACAATGAAAATTATTAACCCGCCTATTCTGATTATTCAGTCTGTTTTATATAACAAATGGAACAGCAAATCGCAAACTTTAATGAGGGTTTAATAGTAAAATACCTGTTTGAAAGTGTTTTATGCAATACACTTTATGTACAAATAACTTTGCTGAAAAACGGTGCGGATTGGCAGAATAGGTAAAGCGGCCGGGTATATACTAGTTTCAATCTTGATTGATACCTGCTCCGATTACTATTTACTTTTTAAGAATATAGAATCCGATTCACTTATAATCGTTTGCACAAAATGAATTCCTCTTTTTAAATCTAAAATAGGTATACGTTCATCTATCCCATGATAGCCTTTTGCATCTGTCATAGGAAAAAAATTCACTATTCCATCGGAAATGCGGCGATAAAACCTGGAGTCAGTGGCGCCAACCATTTGGTACGGTGAGGGAATAACATCCGGTACTATTTTAGATAAGGCACTTTCTACTCTTTTAAAAGCAGGCGAGCCAGAACTGGTGGCCGCCGAAGGGTCCGTACCCATTTTGCCCATCAATTTTATCGTTACTCTATCATCAGATATGACTTTCCGAATATAATCTTCGACCGATTTTGTTGTTTCACCTGTCAAAATTCTGGAGTTTACAATCGCTTTTGCCCGTGTGGGTACCACATTATCTTTAATACCGCTTTCAATAATTGTAGGTACGATGGTGGTATGCGTCATCGCGTATCCTTCAGGCTCTTTTTCTACTATTTTTTTTACCTGTCCTTCAAACAACCACATATTTGCCGCAGCAAGTCGATTTATAAATTTATTGGAGGAGGAACCGACCCGGTTAAGAAATTCTGTTAATTGAGGAGTTAAGCGGGCAGCGGATTCTGTAGTACGCAATTTATACAATGCAGCAGCAAGTATATCTATAGATGTTTCTTTTGCGGGGATAGAAGAATGCCCTCCGGCTTTTTCAACGATCAACTCATAAGAAGCGTATCCTTTTTCTGCAACACCAATCACAGCAATTGGCCGACTAAATTCAGTTGCATTTTGAATAGTAATCTCTCCTCCTTCATCCAACACCATTTCGGGTCTTATCTTTTTTTGTTCGAAGTATCTGACAATGGCATCGGCCCCCTTGCCACTAATTTCTTCATCATGCCCAAAACATAAATAAATTGTACGTTGGGGAACAAATCCCCTGCGAAGCATCGCTTCTGTGCCTTCTAAAATAGAAATCACACTTGATTTATCATCGGCCGCACCTCTGCCCCATATACAGGTATCCGTGATCGCTCCACTGAAAGGAGGCACTGTCCATTTACCAATCACAACCTGTTCAACCGGCACTACATCATAATGCCCCATCAATACAATTGGTGCAAAAGAAGCATTCTGGCCTTTCCATTCATAGATATAGGAAAACGTATTGATGATTGTTTTAGAAAGTTTTTGATGAATCAGCGGATACGCCTGCTCAAGAAAAGATGCAAATTTTCTATACGCAGCAGTATCTATCATAGACGTGTCACTTATTGAAATAGTAGGAATTTGAATGGCCCGGCTCATATGAATAATGGCCGAATCCGGAAGCAACAGTTCTGTATTAGTAACCGAATATCTGGGCCAGGGTTTTGCCCGAAAAGTGTTTAATAGCAAGATACCGATAAGTATTAAAAGAAATGTGAGTAACAATGTAAAGATTCTCCTAATCATTGCGTTCTTTTTTCTTTTGAATGTAGGTGAATACCGTCTTTTTACAAAAGATTAATTTTTTAAACCAACAAACCAGGTAGCCAATTTATCCGTAATTAGTAGTCAGTGCTTACCGTTTATATCCTGAGAGGATTGCTTCGGCATTCCTCTCTTTGTTCCAACATAGCTGTTCAAGAAAATTTCATTCCTATCACTGTATTATTTCGGTATCTTTCTAGCCTCCTATTCATCCTTTTCAAAACTTTTATTTTCCGAATTAACAAACACAAAACACAGGTATGAAAAAAAATCTTGCCGTCTATGCATCAATGATTATATTTTTAGCATGCAATAACAACGCCAACACAAAAAAGGGGCCAGTGGCCCGCGAAGTTAAACAGTATACTATTGAACAGTTTTATAAAAGCTCAAATGCCGGGGGCGGTTTCTTTTCGTCCGACGAAACTAAATTGTTAGTCAATTCTAATGAAAGTGGTATTTATAATGCCTATGAAATCGATATTGTAAGTGGTGATAAAAAAGCACTAACCAGCTCTACGAAAGAATCTATATTCGGAAACGACTATGTACCTGGCACCCATCATTTCATCTATAACTCCGACAAGGGCGGTAATGAAAACGATCATCTGTTTCTTCAAAAAACAGATGGTTCCGTAAAGGATCTTACCCCTGGAGAAAAAGAAAAAGTAAATTTTTATGGCTGGAGCCGCGATAACAAATCTCTTTATTATAGTTCCAATAAAAGAGATCCGCGATTTTTTGACCTGTACAAAATGGACACCGTTAGCTGGAATGGCCGCATGATCTATAAAAACGATAATGGGTTTGATGTGGGTGCTATTTCAGACAATGAACGATTCCTGGTGTTAACGCAACCAGTTACAACTTCATCCACAAATATTTTTCTTGTAGATCAGCAAACAAAAAAAACCCTAAAAATAAATTCGGATAGTATTGCCGCCAACAACGGTCCATTGCAGTTTTCGTCTGACAATAAAACTTTTTTTTTCGCCACCGATGAGGGAGGAGAGTTTCAGTATGTGGTAAAATACAATACGGAAACTGGTGCAAAAGAAAAATTATATAGTACGAACTGGGACGTAATGTATATGTCATTATCTTATAATGAAAAATACAGAGTGATTGGAGTGAATGAGGATGGAAATAATAAGCTCTACATTTTTGATAATAAAACAAATCAAGCCATCGATTTTCCAAAGATTGAGGATGGAAATATTCAATCGGTAGCTATTTCGCGCAGTGAAAATAAAATGCGCCTGAGCATCGGAGATAGTAAATCGCCCAACAATATTTATGTGTATGATTTTGGAAATAAATCATTAAAAAAACTTACCAGTACTCTAAACCCGGAAATTGATGGCAATGATCTTGTAAGTGCAGAAATAGTACGATACAAATCTTTCGACGGATTAGACATACCCGCTATTTACTATAAACCCAAACAGGCAAGTGCCGAAAACAAAGTTCCTGCGATTGTATTTGTACATGGAGGACCCGGCGGGCAAACCAGGGTAGGTTATTTCTCGCTGATACAGTATCTCGTTAATCATGGATATGCAATATTAGCTGTTAATAACCGGGGAAGCAGCGGCTATGGAAAAACATTTAACAAGATGGATAACCGAAATCACGGAGACAAAGATTTAAAAGACTGTATATGGGGTAAAAAACATTTGGCTTCTTTGCCCTATATTGATAGTTCGAAAATTGGCATCATGGGTGGATCTTATGGGGGATATATGACATTGGCCGCACTATCTTTTCACCCAAATGAATTTAAAGTGGGTGTTGATTTATTTGGTGTAGCAAACTGGCTTCGTACCTTAAAAGAAATACCTCCTTATTGGGAATCATTTAAAAACGCTTTGTATGAAGAAATTGGTGACCCCAATACTGCAGATACGGTTCGGCTAAAACAATTTTCTCCTTTATTGCATGCATCCAATATTACAAAACCCCTGATGGTATTGCAAGGAGCAAACGATCCCCGGGTTCTTCAAAAAGAAAGTGATGAAGTGGTAGCTTCCGTTAAAAAGAATGGCGTACCCGTGGAGTATACGGTGTTTCCGGATGAAGGGCATGGATTTATAAAAAAAGAAAATGAGATAAAAGGGTATGGGCAAATTCTCCAATTTTTAGACAAGCATTTAAAAGGAGAGAAAAAAATCGATAAACTCAATTAACGCGATAGAAAATTTTGTTCTGGCTGTCCGATTGTATATATCCCGTTCGTCTGCCTATCAAACAATCTATTAATAACTTTTAAAACGATTTAGTATGGAAAAGTTTATGCTGATTTTTCATGGTGGACAAAATGGGAATGCCAGCCCCGAACAAATGCAAACAGGTATGGCTAAATGGATGGCCTGGATTGATAAACTGGCAAAGGCAAACCAGTATGTAAGTGGAGAGCCGCTTTTACCAGGTGGAAAAACAATCAATGGTTCGGGAGGTAATTCGGTAACAGATGGTCCATTTACTGAAGGAAAAGAAGTAATTGGTGGCTATTTTATTATTAATGCTGCTGATTACAAAGAAGCCATCGCAGTTTGCAAAGACTATCCTGATTTTGAAACAGGAGGTAAAATTCAAATAAGACAAGTCATGAAAATTCAGATGTAAAAAATTTCCGATCCTGCAAAGACATATCAAAAATTACGTTTAGTGATTAACGTGGCTTTGTAGGTATTTTTTAAAATGCAGCCAATTCAATCTAAATCTTTTGCCAAGACTCATCAACTGGTCGATCATCTTTTCCGGCATGAATCGGGAAAGATGATTTCGGTTTTATGCCGGCTGCTTGGATTTAAGAATTTAGAAACGGCCCACGATATAGTTCAGGATACTTTATTAGTAGCCATGCAACATTGGACTTATGTGGCAGTTCCTGAAAATCCATCTGCCTGGTTATACCGGGTTGCTAAAAATAAAGCAATAGATTTTTTAAGAAGAGAAAAAAAACTCCGGCAAATTCTTCCGGAATATGCTTACTTACTGGAATCTGAATACCGTTTATCTTCTACGATTAATAGTTTGTTTGTAGAAAATGAAATAAAAGACAGTCAATTAAGAATGATGTTTGCCTGCTGTCATCCATCAATAGCCGAAGAATCGCAAATTGCGATCGTTCTAAAAACGCTGTGTGGATTGAGTACGATTGAAATTTCAAAAGCTTTTTTAAGTGCAGAAGAAAAAATCAGTAAAAGAATTTACAGAGCAAAAGAAAAAATTAAGGTTGAAAAAATTGAATTGGAGTTACCTGAAGAACACCAATTGCCCTATAGACTGGATGCAATTTTAAAATCGCTTTACCTATTGTTTAATGAAGGTTATAACTCCTCACACCCCGATCAGTTGATCCGCAAGGATCTTTGTGAAGAAGCCATACGCCTTTGTTTTATACTTACCGAAAATAAGTTAACGGCATTTCCGCGAACTTATGCACTGCTGGCATTAATGCATTTTCAGGGTTCCAGATTGAATGCGAGAATTGATGATAATGGAAATATCATCGTATTGAAATATCAGGATCGAACAAAATGGAATCATTCACTCATTGAAAAAGGATTTGATTTACTCGAAAAGGCTGCCGAGCCATTTGAAACCAGCACTTATCATTTTGAAGCAGGCATCGCTTCCATTCATGCGTCCGCTACTTCGATTGAACAAACCGATTGGAAGAGTATTTATCATTTATATGAATTGCTTTATCAATATCAACCCAGCCCGGTAATTGCATTACATAAAGCCATTGCATCGGGATATGCAATCGGCAAACAATATGCATTAAATGAATTAAAAGAATTAAAAGGGCTTGAAAAACATCATTTGTATTATGCCTCGTTGGGAGAAATAAGTTATGATCTGAATCTAATATCAGATGCAAAAAAATATTTCGAAGCAGCCCTTCAACATACCACTTCCCGAACAGAGCAACAATTTCTAAGAGATAAGATTGCTGGCTGCAATTGAAGGAATCCTTTTCTAAACAATATCATCTTCCTTATTTTTGTTCAATGCAATTGGTTGAAGTAGTAAATGCTGAATTGGCAAGGGCCTTTATAAAGGTTAATGTGGAATTAAACAAAAGTAATCCGGCGTATATCCGTCCGCTTGATAAGGATATCAACGAAGTATTTGATTCGAAAAAAAATAAAACCTTTCAATTTGGCAAAGCTAACCGTTGGATATTGCGCAACAATGACGGCGAATTGATCGGCCGTATTGCCGCTTTCACCAATAATAAATATAAAAACAAAGGAGATGATTTTCCAATAGGTGGCATTGGGTTTTTTGATTGTATAAATAATATGCCCGCCTCAGAAATGTTATTTGATGTGGCGAAACATTGGTTAATGCAACGGGGTATGGAAGCGATGGATGGCCCGATCAATTTTGGAGAACGCGACCGTTGGTGGGGATTACTGGTAGAAGGATTTCAGCCTCCATTGTATTGTATGAATTATAACCCGCCGTATTATAAAAATCTTTTCGATAATTATGGCTTTAGATGTTTTTACAATCAATATTGCCATGAAGTAGATCCACGAAAAGAATTCAGCGAAAAGATAATGAAGCACCATGCTGTAGTGGCCATGAATCCATCTATTAAAGCTATATGTTTAGAGGGAAAAGATCCAGGAACTTTTGCCGAAGATTTTTCAATTGTTTACAATAAGGCTTGGGCCGGCCATGAAGGGCAAAAAGAAATAACCAAAGAACAGGCACTCGAAATAATCAATAAAATGCGGCCTGTAATTGATAAGAAACTATTGTGGTTTGTTTATTATAAAAATGATCCTGTAGCCATTTTTTTTAACCTGCCGGATCTTAATCAGTGGTTTAAAAAACTGGATGGCTCATTATCCATCTGGAACCAGTTAAAATTTTTGTGGATACAAAGAATACATCCGCCCACAAAAATTACCGGTTTAGTATTTGGTATTGTTCCAGAGTTTCAGCTAAAAGGAATTGATGCATTTCTTATAGTAGAAGCGGGCAAAGTTTTCAAAACACTTTCGTATACCCGTTTTGAAGCGCAATGGATTGGCGATTTTAATCCGAAAATGATGAGCCTCGCTGAAAGTTTTGGCGAAACCTTCCTCACAAGAAAGCTAATTACGTACCGGTATCTCTTTGATAGAACAAAAGAATTTAGAAGGCATCCGATATTGTAGATTTTAGAATGTTGGGAAAGAAAATTAACTTCCTATAATCAGTATAATCGATTTTACTATTTTTTCTCGTACGCGAACTTTCTCTTTGCTAATAGTATTCCATTATATAGAAAAAGAGTTTCAATTAAATTCTTGTTTGCATCAACAGTATTCTGAAGCGTATATTTAATTTCAGTTTGATTTACGAGAACACCCCCCTGAAATTGTTGCTCTTTCACATTAAATTCCTTCAAAGGTGTTCCAACATAATAATTATCATAAAACAAATTGAAATTGTAGAATTTATCCTGCATATACCACCAGAAATTTTTTCCTTTACAATTTTTTACAAATGTTTCCAAAACCGTATTCACCGATAAGTCCTGCACATAATCTGTTACTACTACATAGCCATCTCCCAACGCATTGATGGAACTATCAATTATCTTCTGCATTTGTTCGTCTGCGTTATAATAGTACCGGATAATATTCCCATTGTTAAGGGGTCCTTGAAAAAAATCCATTTTTTGTACAAGACCCGAAGCATCTATATCAACCTGGTAATAATTGGCAATGGAATAATCCAGGTAAGTAGTATCTATCACTTTCACCCGCTGTCCTCCACCAGCAAGTGGCTGGTATTGAAAAAAAGCAGTATAATTTTTAGGCGTTCCATTATTTCTTGTATAGTTAAATTGAGTAGCCTGCCCTGATGCATTGCGGGTAAAACGATTGGTCCAGACTATTGTACTAAAGCCCACACTGTATTCCTCTTCTTCCATCCAATCTCCGTTGGCATTGTACCGAAATGTATTTCTGCTGCTATCAGAATCATTAAATTGAATATCCCAGAAAACCGATTTAATGGATAGGGTTCTTGCAATGGAATCATAGGTAAAGTCGACCCGGGAACTATCGGCAAACACTCCGGGTGCATCATAAGAATATTCCCAAATTGTTTTTAAACGGAACTGACCAGCAGTATCAACTGATGGGGGATCATCAGGAGAAGGGTTCGTAAGTTCTTTCTGACAAGAAGTATAAAACAAACAGGCAATCAGTCCAAAAACGGGCAGGATTTTTCTCATAACATTTAGTTTAATAATGTCAGTAACGTAAATATAGAAAATATTATTAAGATCATACCTTTGACTGGTATGGATAAATTCATTGTATCGGCCCGTAAATACAGGCCCCAACTATTTGATACGGTAGTGGGCCAGTTACATATTACCACTACGTTAAAAAATGCCATCAAACATCAGCAATTGGCGCATGCTTTTTTGTTTTGCGGACCAAGAGGTGTAGGTAAAACCACCTGTGCCCGCATTCTTGCAAAAACAATTAATTGCGAAAACCAAACCAAAGAAGGAGAAGCCTGCAATACCTGTACTTCCTGTACTTCATTTAATGATGGGGCCTCTCTTAATATTCATGAATTGGATGCTGCAAGCAATAACTCGGTGGATGATATTCGAACATTAGTGGACCAGGTTCGTTTTGCGCCGCAGGCTGGTAAGTATAAAGTATATATTATTGATGAGGTACACATGCTTAGTTCATCTGCTTTCAATGCTTTCTTAAAAACACTGGAAGAACCTCCCTCCTATGCTATTTTTATTTTAGCCACTACCGAAAAACACAAGATTATTCCAACGATACTAAGCAGGTGCCAGATTTTCGATTTCAAGCGAATCACCACCAATGATACCGTAGAACACCTCGAAGAGATTTGCACCAAAGAAAATATAAAAGCAGATAAAGCATCCTTACAGGTAATAGCACAAAAAAGCGAAGGGTGTTTACGTGATGCATTAAGTATAATGGATAAAATAGTAAGTTTCACCAATGGCGAAATAAACTATGCCACTACGTTAGAACATCTGAATATACTTGATGCGGATTACTATTTTAAGCTGCTCGACAATATGCAGCAACAGAATTTAGGCGGCGCTATGTTGCTTTATGACGATATCAACCGAAAAGGTTTTGAAGGCGATATGGTTTTAAATGGCTTTGCAGAATTTATACGCAACCTGCTTGTTTGTAAAGATGAAAAGGTGGCTGTTTTGCTGGAAGCCGTAGAAAGTTTTCGCGAAAAATATATCAGCACTTCAAAAAAAACAAATACCGCCTGGCTTATCAGCGCTCTTAATATATTAAATGAAACGGAAATTAATTATAAAGCAGCACGCAATAAACGATTGCATGTTGAATTAGCGATTATTAAACTTACTTATTTGCAACAGGCGATAGAATTATCTGCCGATACAGAAGGCCTCACTAAAAAAAAACTGCTAGCTACGGAGGCTAAGCCCGTTGCTTTTAAAAAAATTGTTCCTATTTCTTTTCCAGAAAAAGAAGTTCCATCGATTGCACCCACTAAGGAAACAAAGAAAGCTTCGGCTAAACTAATTATTGAAACGCCGCGTAATTCTGTAGAAAAAATATCAACACCTTCTTTACCCGAAAAACCAATCGCAGAGCAGCCCTCTTCTACAACCGTTTCAGCAAAAATATCGAAGCTTCAAAATATCCGCCAACAATTTACTGGGAATCAAAAAAGCAGTATAGAAATAATTATTCCCCTCACTGATGAAAATTTAAGGATACACTGGAATAGTTATACGCAGCAGTTAAGAGATCGGAAAAACCCGGCTGTACAAAGTTTTGATATTGCAAGGTTAACCATTACCAGCGATTCATCGTTTGAAGTAACATGCCAAAATAATCTCGAGCAAAAATTTATTGACCAGGAACGAATTCAATTAAGTGAATACCTGCAACAATCGTTTAATAACAAATTGTTACAATATGGAATTGTTATTGATCAATCCTCAACTATTCCGGAACCCACGGAAAAAACCTTAAATACAAAAGAACAGTTTCTGAAAATGGCAGAACAATATCCATTGGTAAAAGAATTGAAAGACAGGTTGCGGTTAGAATTGGATTATTGATTTGGCAAATAAATCAATTGTTTTTCAAGGATTGCTTTAAATTGTATAAATAAATAATCGCTGATGGCTATCCAACTTTCCTGAACAAGTTGATTTAATTCTGCCAATTCATTTTCAAAAAAACTTGTTCCTGAAAAATAAGCGTAGTTGGCATGTATAAATTTGTCGACTCTTTCCTTTAGAAAATCCTTATGTACAAATGCGCCGGCTTTCTGCCATTCTCTTAAAAAATTTTTGAACATAAATTCATGTGATTGCTTCAAGGTAGCAATCTGTGCATTAATTGTTTCTATCGGCTGTGTTTCGCCAGCATAAATAGGCTGTAATGCTGCCAACATCTTATTAACCTGTTCAAGAAATAAATCTGAATTTCTACGCAATGTAAAATAAGAATGATACGCTTGCTTTAATTCTAACGATTTTTCAGAAGAATGATCAGCAGCAGCCCTGTAGAAAAACAGGAAGGCATTTTTATCTGCCTCGTCCAATAGATTCTTTTGTTCAGCTAATTCTTTCTCTAGTTTAGCAGAGATATCATCTGCCTGTCCACGCTCGTATTTCTCCCCATCAAAATCAAAGGTGTTTATTATCAGTTGCCCTGCTGCAAGCGATTTTAAAACTTCAATATCATTCTCCAACGCTCTTATTTTTTTAGAAAGGGCTACATGGCTGGAATTAAAAATTGATTCAAAGGAAAGTGGCAGACTCAATTTATGCTCCGCTATTATAACGTTTACATCTAACAATCTACTATTGCGTGCATCATAATACCCCCGGTAAGCAGCAGGAAAAGTAAAGTGCGCTTCATCTTTTAAATAAATTGATTTGAATTCTTTGTTATCAACAGCAATAATTTCATCTTTAATTTCTATATGCTGATAAATTTTTTTTGTTAATTGCTCCTGTAGCTTTTCATGTTGGGAGAATAAAACCCATGCTGATTCCTGATTTGCCTCCGAATTTACGCCTAGTTCATTCAGTCGAACTTCCCTTTCCTCCGTAGTTGGATGCGACGCCCATTGATTTTTAAAGTTGATCCGACTCAGGTTATTACTATTTAAGAAAGCACGGCTAACCACCGGCAAATCATTTTGAATAGAAAGTCCAAAACTTTCAGCCAGTTGATGAAGAACAATCCGATGATTCGCATAAACATTTTGGGCAACTTTTTTTTCTTTAAGCAATTCATCGTATTTGCGCAATACCAAATTATATCCTGAATCAGCCAATTCTATTCGTTGCAACGCAGAAATACAATTATTACCTCCGCTTACACTGGCAGCAACTGCATCTGCATGAAATTCCATTTCTCTTGATAAACCCATATAACTTTTATTGATGAACCCATACATTTTTTGCAATACCCATTGAATACCCTGTATGATTTTAACAGTGATAGAAGCAAAAAAAGCAAACGTGCTGCTTACCCTTGCCCATGAGCTCAAAAAAGATCCGTAGCTATTATTTTCATAAAGCATATTGTAAATAATTCGGTTTACCTGGTAAACAAAACTTCCGAGTTTCATACTGCTTTGAGAGAAATGCCCAAACTCATGTGCCATTACTGCTTTGAATTCGCTAAGATTAACAGCATTAACAAGACCTAACCCAATTTGTAAATTTTTTTTTATTGGAAAAAACATACTCCAAAAACTTGAATCATAAAAAACACAGGCATTAACTTCTGGTGATAAATAAATTTTTTTAGGGAAATGGGTTTGAGTGTCTTTAGTTAATTGCTTTATAAAAGCAAACAATAAGGGTTGCTCCTGTTCTTTAATTTCAATACTCCCCGACCTGTCAAACTTTGAAACCGCGAATAAAAATTTTATAAGAAATATCAATACCATTATTCCAACACCAATTAACCCAATTCCGGCAAGCAATACCCATAGATTGTGAATAACTGAAACTATAAAAATCCCCCCTCCAACACAGGCAACAGCCAATCCAACTGCTAACGCAAAAAGAAGAATATACACAATAAAAAAAAGAAGAATAGCTCCCATCACGTTTGAAACTTCTTTTTTAAAAGAGGCCGAAGATTCAGTTACCGAACGGGGTACGCCTGAAGGAGTTGGGGGGTATAATAAAGAATTTTTATCCATTTAATCAGAGAATATAAATCATGAGGCCTCAAAATATAAAATATTTGCTGAAAAAAGCTTTTAGCTCATTAAAGCTTGATCGATTGTTGGATGCTAATTTCCGGCAACTCTAATTTTCTAAAAGAAATTCAGTAAAATAAGGAGAAAGCAGCCTTACGAACTGCATCCAGTATTCATCATTTTGCCTTAATTTCGAACTCTTAAGTAGAAGCAATTATTCATCTTAAATATTGGATAGCTATATGGCTGAAGAGATATTAATGCCACGATTAAGTGATACGATGACCGAAGGCGTTATTGCTGCCTGGCATAAAAAAGTAGGCGATACCGTTAAAAAAGGAGATCTGTTGGCAGAAGTAGAAACAGATAAAGCCACCATGGAACTGGAAAGTTATAAAGATGGTGTGCTGTTGCATATTGGAACGGGTAATGGAGGAAAACTTCAGGTTAATGATTTAATGGCTATTATTGGAAATGCCGGGGAAGATATTAGCGGATTACTAAAAGGCAAAAAGAAAGAAGCGGTAAAGAGTAAGGAGCCGGGAGTAGAAAAGAGTCGGGAGCCGGAAGCAGGGAGCGGGGATCCTAAAAAAGGCACAAGTACAAAGCCTGCTGCCAGTATAGATATTTCTACCATTCAGGAAGTAATATTAATGCCGCGGTTAAGTGATACAATGACGGAAGGGGTAATTGCTGCCTGGCATAAAAATGTGGGTGACCAAGTAAAGAAGGGCGATTTGTTAGCAGATATTGAAACAGATAAAGCCACTATGGAACTGGAAAGTTATAAGGATGGTAAGCTTCTTTATGCAGGTGCCAAAAAAGGAGATAAAGTACCGGTAAACAGTTTGCTTTGCATAATTGGTGAAGAAGGAAAAGTAGATGTAAATGCAATTGTTGCTGCTGCTAAATCGGGAACAGGTAGTGGTATGAGTAAAGAGTCGGGAGGCGGAAGTACTTTGAGTCAGGAGTTAAAAGTAAATTCATTACAGTCTACTGCAAATTCTACTTCAGTAAATACTGGTACCAATGGCAGAGTAAAAGCTTCTCCTCTTGCAAAAAAATTAGCCGCTGAAAAAGGAATTGAACTAACTACCATTCATGGAACGGGTGATGGAGGAAGAATTATAAAATCAGATATTGATAATTATAAATCTTCTGCATCAGTAACCTCTGGTGGCGGAGGAGGCGAAGCTCCAAGAGGTATAGTGATGTCATCTTTAGGTAAGGAAAGTTTTGAAGAAGTTCCGGTTTCACAAATGCGCAAAGTAATTGCCAGGCGATTGGCAGAAAGTAAATTCAGTGCTCCGCATTTCTATCTTACAATGGCCATCAATATGGATAAGGCTGTAGAAAGCAGGACTAAAATAAATGAAGTTAGCCCGGTAAAAATTTCTTTCAATGATATGGTGTTGAAAGCATGTGCCCTTGCATTGAAGCAACATCCTAAAGTAAACAGCAGTTGGTTGGGCGATAAAATTCGATACAATCATCATGTGAGTATTGGTGTAGCGGTAGCGGTGGAAGAAGGGTTGCTGGTACCGGTCATTCGTTTTGCAGATACTAAATCTTTTTCTCAAATAGCAGAGGAAGTAAAAACATTGGCAAAAAAAGCAAAGGATAAAAAATTACAACCAGCCGAATGGGAAGGCAACACCTTTACCATTTCCAACCTTGGAATGTTTGGCATTGAAGAATTCACCGCTATTATCAATCCACCGGATGCATGTATATTGGCCGTAGGTGCAATTAATCAAATTCCCATTGTAAAGGAAGGTCAAATAGTAATTGGAAATATTATGAAAGTAACCCTAAGTTGCGATCATCGCGTGGTGGATGGTGCTTCAGGTTCAGCTTTCTTGCAAACATTACAAGGATTGTTGGAAGAACCGTTGAGGATGTTGGTTTAATAAAGTTTATAGTTTGTTGTTTATGGTTTGAAGTTATGGTCTCAGTATAGTATTTGATCCTGCTTTATTACAGGCGGGATTTTTATTATATAATAAAGCATAAAAGAAAGAAATAATTACGAAACTACCCGCGGTACACTTATTGGGAATTCTTTCTCATCAATTTTGTTTTGTAAGTCCAACAGCTCAATTACACTACTCTCAAAATCATATTGTTCTACATATAATCAGACTGGCTCTGCTACTACAAACCACAAACTACAAACTCCTAAACTCTCCCTTCCTTTTCCTACCTTTGCCTCCCTGTCAAATTGGCCTGTTATTTAATTATAGCATTCTTTTTGACCAGATAAATATTCATCTATTTTTCTATTCAATTAATAGCCCATGTTAGGATTTCTTTCAAAAATAATCGGTGGTAGTAAGTCGCAAAAAGATGTTAAAAGTATTGAACCGGTTGTTGAACAAATAAAAAGTCATTTCAATTCTTATCAATCTATCAGCAACGATCAGTTGCGTGCTAAAACCCAGGAATTTAAACAACGCATTAAAAGTCACCTTCAGCAAATTGATGATGAAATAAATTCTCTCAACAAACAAGCTGAAGAACTTCCTTTTAGTGATATTAATGGTAAGGATAGTTTTTATCAGCAGGTAGACTTACTTAAAAAAGACCGGGATAAAAAAATTGAAGAGGCACTCAAAGAAATATTACCAGAAGCATTTGCGGTAGTGAAAGAAACTGCAAGGCGCTTTAAAGAAAATACAGAAATCCGATCTACAGCAACGGAATTAGATCGAAACCTGAGTGTAAAAAAAGATTATATACGCATTGAAGGAGACACAGCGATTTATAAGAATAGCTGGACGGCAGGCGGAAGTTTAATTACCTGGAACATGGTTCATTACGATGTACAGTTAATTGGTGGTACCGTATTGCACCAGGGAAAAATTTCGGAGATGGCAACAGGAGAAGGTAAAACACTCGTATCTACCTTACCCGCTTATCTCAATGCTTTAACAGGTGAAGGTGTACATATTGTAACGGTGAATGATTACCTCGCTAAACGCGATAGTGAATGGAACGGAACTATTTTTGAATGGCTCGGTTTAACGGTTGATTGTATCGATAAACATCAACCGAATAGCCCGAACCGTCGCACGGCTTACCAGGCAGATATTACTTATGGCACCAATAATGAATTTGGTTTTGATTACTTACGGGATAATATGGTACATAGCCCGGAAGAAATGGTTCAACGCAAACATCATTATGCAATGGTGGACGAAGTAGATAGTGTATTAATTGATGATGCCCGTACTCCATTAATTATTTCGGGTCCCGTACCAAGAGGAGATGAACAATCTTATCATTTATTGAGAGATAGGGTTAATAAGTTGGTAGAGATGCAAAAGCAGGTTACCAATAAAAGCCTGGTAGAAGCAAGAAAAAAATTCACCGAAGGTGATGACGATCCCAAAACCGGAGGTTTATCGTTAATGAAATCTTTTCGCGGATTACCAAAAAACAGTGCATTAATTAAATTTTTAAGTGAGCCTGGCGTTCGCGTAAAACTTCAAAAGGCCGAGAACTATTATTTAGCCGACCAACAAAAAGAAATGCCGAAGGTCGATGAGGATCTATTTTTTCACATTGATGAAAAAAACAACCAGGTAGAACTAACCGATAAAGGAATACAGGCTATTACCAAATCCGGAGAGGACCCTGATTTTTTTGTACTTCCCGATATTGGTGTTCAATTAGCAGAAATTGAAAAGAAGGAAACAATTACCGTTGAAGAAAAATTACAATATAAAGAAGCCTTATTAACGGAGTATACGGTGAAGGCTGACCGAATTCATACCGTACAACAACTATTAAAAGCCTATACGCTATTTGACAAAGATATCGAATATGTAGTAATGGAAGAACAGGTTAAAATTGTAGACGAACAAACCGGTCGTATTTTGGATGGCCGCAGGTACAGTGATGGTTTGCACCAGGCGATTGAGGCAAAAGAAAATGTAAAAATTGAAGCGGCTACTCAAACCTATGCTACTATTACATTACAGAATTATTTTAGGATGTATCACAAACTGGCTGGTATGACCGGTACAGCAGTTACAGAAGCAGGGGAGTTTTGGGGTATCTATAAATTGGATGTTGTTACTATTCCAACCAATGTGGTAATGATTCGTAAAGATGAAGAAGATCTTGTCTATAAAACAAAGCGCGAAAAATACAAAGCTGTTATTGATGAAATTGAAAAATTGCGCAATGCCGGTCGCCCGGTACTGGTAGGTACTACTTCCGTTGAAGTAAGTGAACTATTAAGTAAAATGTTGAATGGCAAAAAAATTCCGCACAACGTGTTGAATGCAAAACAACACGCACGGGAAGCACAGGTGGTAGCAGAAGCAGGATTACCAGGAGCTATTACCATTGCTACGAATATGGCTGGCCGTGGTACAGATATTAAATTGGGAACAGGTGTAAAAGAAGCTGGTGGATTGGCTATTATTGGTACAGAACGACATGAGAGCCGAAGAGTAGATAGACAGTTAAGGGGACGAGCAGGAAGACAGGGCGATCCCGGAACTACACAGTTTTATGTTTCTTTGGAAGATGAATTGATGCGTTTGTTTGGCAGCGAACGTATTGCCAAAGTAATGGATCGTTTTGGTTATAAAGAAGGTGAAGTGATACAGCACAGTATGGTAACCAAAAGTATTGAACGTGCACAAAAGAAAGTGGAAGAAAATAACTTTGGTATCCGTAAACGTTTATTGGAATACGATGATGTGATGAATAAGCAACGTAATGTTGTTTATAAGAAACGAAGCCATGCATTGTTTGGCGAACGGTTGGCATTAGACCTTGACAATGCATTTTATACCGTTGCAGAAGGGTTGATCAATTCATTCCAGGAACAAAATGATTTCGAAGGCTTAAAAT
Organism: Chitinophagaceae bacterium; assembly: GCA_031378605.1. Classification (GTDB taxonomy): domain Bacteria; phylum Bacteroidota; class Bacteroidia; order Chitinophagales; family Chitinophagaceae; genus Endoryza. The sequence goes on from JANNEK010000239.1 coordinate 18,785, forward strand.
TAGCAGTCATTGTAAACTTTGCGATTGATACATCAATTACTAAAGCGGAGTTTGAAAAAGAAAATGTAAACACGCTATCCGAAAAATTATACGATGAATCGATCGGGCATTACCAAGAAAAATTAGCAGATCTTCAAAAGCAATCTGTTCCGATCTTTAAAAATATCCGAACTACCCAGGGCAATCAGATAGAAAATGTAGCCGTACCATTTACCGATGGTAAAAAAGCAATGCAGGTATTGGTTAATCTGAATAAGACATTAGAAACAAATGGCCGCGAATTAACTAATGCACAGGAGCGTCAAATTACGTTAGCGATTATTGACGATACGTGGAAAGAACATCTTCGTGCAATGGATGATTTGAAACAGAGTGTACAAACCGCTTATCTCGAACAAAAAGATCCATTGGTTATTTATAAGATTACGGCCTTCGATTTATTTAAACAAATGGATGGAGATGTAAATAAAGATATTGTTAGTTTTCTTTGTCATGCAGGTATTCCGGGGGAACAACAGGGAAACAGGGCTCAACAAATTCGGGAGGGAAGGGAAGAAAAAACAGATATGAGTAAGATGCGGGCCAATAAAGAAGATATTATTCGAAGAGGCGAAGATTATGCAGCGAATGAGAATGACTATCATGATCCGAGTGGTGCACCGGTGAAACAGGAGCCGATCAAAGTAGGACCAAAAGTTGGGCGTAATGATCCTTGTCCTTGCGGTAGTGGAAAAAAATATAAGCAATGCCATGGAAAAGATGCGTGAATAAAACAGAGAAGTGAGCCCGGAGCCGGGAATAGCTCTGTAATACTATATGTAAACGACAATAATCGGATAATTAAGTAAAAAGCATTCGCTAACGCGAATGCTTTTTCTTTTTATATACTACCGATGTTCGTTGTAATAATTTAATGCTATTGAATGTGTCAATATTTCTATTTGCTCTTTCTCCAGAAGAAGAATTTTCGAAGCAGCGATTATAGCCTCTACTTGTTCTAGTGTTCTTATACCCGTTATGGCCGATGCAACTGCCGGGTGGTTTAGCACATATCCTAATGCCGTAGCTATTGCACCGTTCCCTTTTTCGCCAATAGATTTTATAATAGCGGAAGTATTTCTTACATCAACATCCGTGTAATCCAAAAAAGATACTGGCTGTTTATCAATCAATAATCCCTTTACCAGTGTTCCTCTTGCTAAAACACTAATATTGTGTTTGAATAATAAATCAAGACAAGATTCTTCGGGTCGACGATCCAGCAAACTGTATTGCATCATTACACTTATTATATTGGATCGTTTTATATATTCCCGGATAACATTCGGCCGAATGGAAGAAATACCATAATAGCGGATCTTACCCTGCTGCTGCAATCGTTCAAAGGCTTCAATAATTTCATCAATCGGGTCTTCGATAGTACCACCATGAAGCTGATACAAATCAATATAATCGGTTTGTAATCGCTGCAGGCTTTTTTCAATGGCAGCAAGAATATATTCTTTACGTGGGTTCCAATTCCAACTACTCCCATCCTCCTTCCATTCATTGCCCACCTTGGTAGCAATAATTACCTGCTTTCTATTTTCTTTTAAAGCACTCCCAACAGAAGTTTCATTAAATCCTTTTTGATAAAGATCTGCGGTATCAAAAAAATTAATTCCACCATCCAGAGCACGATGTAATAATTTTTTATTATACGCATTGTCTTCGCCTAATGACATACAACCAATGCCTATTTCACTAATTTGTAAATCGGAACTTCCCATTTGTCTATCCTTCATAAAACAAAGTTAACAACCAATAGGAATTTATCCCAGCTCGTACAAGTATTGGTGATAATTTGTAGCTGGTGCAACTGTGTATTATTTTTGTGCGTCGGCTTTGCAGCTTTTTTAATTTTGCGAAGGGTTAGTTGACTCGCCCTTATCCGGCTCAATTGTGCAATGGTTGTGCAATTAATGTGCAATTTGTGCAATTCATTTTAGTATATTAAAAGCACCGGCCCCTATTTGACTGCTTGATTCTAAAATGTTTTTATTGATAAGTTCTTTTAAATCTCTTGTTGCAGTTTTTCCTGAAACAGCATTTATGTTTGATGTATGTCACCCTAATCATTATCCTACTTAAATACAAACTAACATGATTTTGCCATCCACCATCCGAAAAGTCAATCACTGACACTTAGGAAACAGCTTTTGACATAAAAGGAGTTTAAAATCATAACTTTATCACCTAAAAACACAAATCAATTTTTATAAGAATATCAATGGCAAAAAAAAGAAGAACAGCAAGAACCCTTGGAAAAGATACAGCAATTAACCGCAGCATTGAAACAACAAATAAATAAAGAAACAGATTTATATAAAACAATTAAAAGCAATCTTTCAAAAATCGGGCATGGCTTCTGAGCTCAGTAAAAATTATACTGCTATTTTACAAGACCTGAAAGAGAAAATCAGGCAAGCCCGGTTGCGGGCAACTATTGCTGTCAATAATGAACTACTCAAGGTCTATTGGGAGATTGGAGATACTATCAGCAAACAGGAACAAACAGAAGGTTGGGGAACAAAGACGGTTGAAAGACTGGCTAAAGATTTACGGGTCGAATTTCAGGATATGAAGGGGCTATCGCCCCGTAACCTTCGATATATGCGGGACTTTGCATTGGCCTATCCTCAATTCACAATTTTGCAACAGAGCATTGCAAAATCAGAAACTGATGAAAACCAGCCCTCCATAATTTTGCAACGGAGCATTGCAAAATTACCCTGGGGACATAACTGCACCTTGCTGGACAAGTTAAAGCTTTCTGAAGAAAGAGCATTCTATGCACAAAAAGCAGTGCAAAATGGCTGGACACGTGATATGCTGGTGAACCAGATTGAGAGTGGATTATTTAAGAGACAAGGAGCTATTACCAACAATTTTGGACTTACACTTCCATCTTATGAATCCGAGCTGGCCTTTCAGCTTTTTAAAGACCCGTATCATTTGGATTTTGTCATGCTCGGTGAAGAAGCAAAAGAAAGAGACCTCGAAAATGCTTTAATGACTCATATTACTAAACTATTGCTGGAGCTCGGTGATGGTTTTGCTTTTATGGGAAGGCAAAAAAGGTTTGAAGCCGGTGGAAAAGAATTTTTTATTGACTTATTGTTTTACCATACCAAATTACGCAGGTATGTAATTATTGATTTGTTATGTTGTGCACAACATAACAATTCATATGTTGCCAATTCAGTTATGTGTTGTTGAGTCATTATATTATTATTCTGCCAGCAATTTCTTCAAAGCAAGATAACATAAGTAAAGGATATTTACTGTCGTGATTAGTAGCTTAAATATTATCTAAGAAGCTC
>JANNEK010000433.1:0-7440 GCA_031378605.1 Chitinophagaceae bacterium
TACCTCTTTTCTCCTTTACCTTTTTTCTCTTTTATTTCTTTTCTCTTTATATCTCTTTTCTCTTTCCTCTCTTTACTTATTCCTACTTAGGTTTTTCTTTTTTACCTCTTAGCATTGTTAGCAAGGAGATCAAAAGAGAAAGGAGCAAAAAGGAGAACCACAGAACTTATAAGTTTTCAATTCCTTTTTTTTTCTCTTTTACCTCTTTTCTCCTTTACCTTTTTTCTCTTTTATTTCTTTTCTCTTTATATCTCTTTCCTCTTTTTCTCTCTTTGCTTATTCCTGATTAGGTTTTTCTCTTTATATCTCTTTCCTCTTTTTCTCTCTTTGCTTATTCCTACTTACGTTTTTCTCTTTTATCTCTTTTCTCCTTCCTCTCTTTGCTTATTCCTACTTATGTTCTTCTCTTTTATCTCTTTTCTCCTTCCTCTCTTTGCTCATTCCTACTTACGTTTTTCTCTTTTACCTCTTTTCTCCTTTACTTCTCTTTGCTTTTATAACAACGCTCTTATTGATGCCCTTCCCACATGCACAATTCGGGAATTACCCGGCTTACGTCCTTCATATTGGATGTTCAGTTCAAGGCTATTGGATAATCGACGGGTTAAGTCTACACTCCATAAAAAATTCTTTCCTGGCAACAACCCATCCAGCATTATATAGGCTGCCGGTGAATTGGTATTGGGGGTAGGATTCATAGAAGTAAAACGAATACTGCTAAACGTGAATTTTGTTTGAATGGATGTGCTTTGAAGAATATTATACTTAAGTTCTGATATCAACGAATGATTGAGTGATTTTTCAAGATCACCCTCCCTGTTCTTCTTATCGGTAAGTTTATAACCTACTACCAACCTGAATTTGGATCCCTTAGTAAAGCTAATCCGGGGTTCTACTATATACTGCTGAATATTATAATTTCGATTGCCGAACTTTGGATTTGAATTGAGTAATTTATTGATACCCTTTCTGCCAGTTGCATCTACCAGGAAACTCTTTGATAAATTCCAACGGCCCTTTAAGCTCCAGTCATTCAAAACTCTACTCTCATAGCCATACGTTAGTAATGCTTTATTGGTGTTGCGGGAATTATTGATATCAAATCCCCATTTTGAACTGAACCTGTTAAATGAAAAAGTATTTATAAAAATAGTGTTAAGAATAATAAGAGCGGTATCATTTACGGAAGAACTAAAAGGATTCAACTGTAATTTTCCGTTGCTAATTTCTTTTTTACTGGTTTGAAAAGTGGATTGAAGGTTTATTTTTGAAATGAATAATTTTATCCCCTTTGATTTTGAAAGATTAATTAATGCCCTTGGATTTAACGATAAACTATAATTAAGCGTATTGTAATTAGCTTTAACAAAATCATTGGTTGGCGTAAATATGCGAATGTATTTAGCCTGATCCTGGAAGAGCGCAAATTCAAATTCATTTAATTGTTGAATACCGTCGTTGTTATAATCGTTCCAGGTATATTCTCCCTGGCCAGCGGGTACTTCCACAAAAGTGATATCTCTTTTCTGCTCCTGGCCAGCACCTACTTCATATAAAACATTTCCAACCAACAATCCCTTTCCTTCGTTCACTGAATATTCGGCCCGGCCTAGTAAACTATTATCTGGTTTTAATCCGGTAATATTTTGTTTTAAAATTTCAAGTTTTCGGTAAGTAGTGCTGAACCTGAATTGGTGGCGCTCATTTTTTAATAACTCAGTTGAAAGACTAAAGTTCTGGCTTCGGTCTGCTTTTACCAGTTCTTTCCCCAATGGATATTCGTCAGTTCTTGTAAAGTAGGTAATACCCCATTTATTTGGTTTGCTTTCGTCAGATCTTAGCGATAGTTGTATTGTTTGAAAAGAAAAACTTTGCCCGGCCATCGAATCGGTTGCTTTTCGGCGAATTGAATTATTTTCTAATGAGTAACTACCGGCAACGGAGTAATTTCTCCATTTTGGAAATATCCTGGTAGCATTTAAAGTGGGGCGAAGAAAGTAACCTTTATCGGTACCTGAATTCACCTGTGATAGCATTATTATATTATTGAAACGCCAGTTTTTTGCCTGTTGAATATGGTATATTGTATTTCGTAATCCATTAAATCCATCACTTCGGTGATAGTTTGTAAATAAATACCTTAATGAGTTACCTCTGGTGTCGGCTAACTGAGTGCCAGCCGTAATAATGCGGTCATCTGAAGGTGCTACTCCGGTAATTGGAAGTCCCCAATCGCGTGTAAATTCTACATTCCGTAACCGTTCAAGAGGTTTAAATTTCGCCTCCACCCATTCAAATCCAGCATCCGTAATAAGCCGCAATCCTTTCTTAGAATTCCCAATAGGCTTCGTATTTTTTACTTGAATCTTAGTAGCAAATCCTGTTCGGTTGGCTTTTCCTTTTGAAGAAAAAAGATTTACATCATAATCACTCAGGGCTCCCTCGGCGGTTAGCTGAGTAGTAGCCGTTAGTGCATAATCAATACCTACATTGAATATACGTTGCCGTTTTGGAGTTACCAGGAAAATGGCGGGCTCAAAACGACCTTGTTTTACGCCACCAATTGGTTCTAGCCATCGGTATACCTTGCCATTTGCACCATTAAATTCGGGAATATAATTACCATTACCCTGACCAACATCTATAAAGGATAAACTATATTTTGCGCTGTCGGGTGAATTCGAAAAAATAAAAATAGTGTCACGTGAAAGCCCCCCATTGTAAATGCTGTCAATTTTTTTATACATTATTTTTCCTAATTCAAAAGTATCTAAAACGGCATTTGGGTAAAACGCATTTTGTATACTATCGCCCAGTTGCTGAAGGAAAAATTTTTGTTCCGGATTCAGGGTTTGGTTAATCGGCGAACTTTTTGCATCATTATTATTAAAAAAACCTACTCTTAATTTTACTTTATCTCCAATATTCGTTTCGTTAGTGAAGTAAATATTTGCATTCAGGTAATTGCGATCGGCATACTCAAATTCAATTTTTATCCGTTTATCTTTTGTAATCATTCGCTTAGGCGTAAATGTTACTTCCGCAGTGTTGTAATTAATCACATAGTCCTGATCTTCTCCGCGCTGCAAAAGTTCCCCATCTATAAAAACCCTTTCGGTATTCGCCAGTACTACAAAAAAGAATTCATTGTTGGCGCCTTCCAACCGGTAGGGGCCCTGGTTTCCTTCCTGTCCCTGAATAGTGTTACTGGTAAACTTCCCTTTGGCAATAGATCCGCTAACCAAGGTACGTGTACTTGATTTTTTTCCAAGAGCTGTAGTTGTTTCAAATGCAACGCCCTGTAATCGCTTATAGAAGCTAAGAAAATAACTTTGCTGCTGGCGTATATCGATATCGCCTAAACTAAGTTGCCAGTTTCTCTTTTTGAACTGTAAAAAAATACGATCAAATTCATTAAGTTGCTGGGTTGTTCCATCGGGTTGAATTGGAATATTATTATCGGTAATCGCAGCCAAAATTTCGATACTGTCAGCAAGGTATCCACTTAACTGAAGATTTAAATTTGAAGTTACTACTGCATCCTGGCTATTGCCAAACGAAATACCTCTTCCAAAACTTCCATTATAAGTAAGGTTTCCAAAATTGAAGAAGCGGTTATCCTTTTCAGATACTCCATAATCAGGAACAAAGGGTTGGCCCATAAAATTATTCATAACACTATCGAAACTCATACGCCTCACGGATGCATTTAATCGTGCAGGAAAAACACGGTAACTGATCAACACACTATCGAAAGAAGGTTTCTGTTTCCAGGTAAGTTTTGCGTTTAACCAATCGATGGTATAGCTACTATCAGATACACCCAAAATAACTACCGTTTTAGGAACAATACTCATTGTATCTAAAACAAGTTCCTGTTTGGTGCTAATTAGTTTTTTGCGAAGGTTAGACAAAGGTGCATTGTTCCGCGGCGCTTGAGCGTAAGCAGTTAGTAATCCCGCACCAAATAAGTACAGCAATATCAGCAGTGTACGAAGCAACAAGAAGCAGTTTATCTATAATCGTCTAATTTTGGGTTTTATTGCCCTAACATCCTGTTTTCATGTAGTTTATATTAGCAATGCTACTATTGAAGACTGATTGCAGCATTGTTATATTTTTCACTGTCTTTGAGATATGCAAAGAACCCTGAATCTTCTACCAGTTTTTGTGGCAATATTATGTGGCGGCTGTTCTCAATACGCTTACTATCAAAGTCCAAGTCATACAAATACCAATGGATACAAGGCCATGCCTCTTCATAGCGAGAATAAAAAATCGGCATTTTATGGCGGCGTAGCAATTGCCGCAGGTGAGGCCAACGAGAACAGGCGAGATGAATTTTTTGCCTTTTCAGGAGAAATTCATCGCGCTCAGAAATTTGGTTCTTTTCAGACTTTTTATGGAATTAATGGAACCCTCGGTAATTATCAGGTTAATTCTTATAGTCCGCAGTATTATGGCAATTATAATCCTTACAATAGAAACCTTAATGACACGCTTCTAAACAAACTCACCGGTAACAAATTTTTTGCAACATTGGGATTGTCAGGAGGCATTAGTGTTGTTCAACCGTTTGCTAAAGGAGGAGAGTGGAGGATTCTAGGACTTGAATACAACTTGCAACATGAATTTGGAGACTATTTATCTTTTAGAAAAGAATTGCCGGTAACGGCAGCCAACCTAATTGATTATAAAAAGAATTATTCAACCTTTTCTATAACCACTGATATTATTGGTAAAATAGATAATGTTTCCTTTGGTTATAAGATTGCTTTAGGAATTACGCCGTATAAACTTACCTATTACAATGAGAACAGTGAACCATCGCTTGTGCAGCCCGCCAATTTTTCTCAAACCCTGCATTTTACATTAAAAAGGCTTACCGGATATGTACAGGCGAATAGTGGCTACATCGCGTGGAATGCTCAGTTAGGCATAAACTACCGATTACGCTAATTGCATTTTTTTAGCATGTTTCTCTTCCAGGTATTCGTCGAAACTCATCAATTTATCAATGGTTCCATTAGGTGTTAATTCAATTACCCGATTTGCTACTGTTTGTAAAAAAGTATGGTCGTGAGAAGAAATCAAAACTATCCCTTTAAAATTTATCATACTTTCATTGAACGACTGTATTGATTCCAAATCAAGGTGATTGGTTGGTTCATCTAATATCACCACATTGGGGTCTTGCAACATCATGCGACTAATCATACACCGTACTTTTTCTCCCCCACTTAACACAGATGTATTTTTTAAAATTTCATCCCCACTGAATAACATCTTTCCCAAAAACCCTCTTAAAAAAGGTTCATCCACATCGGTTATATGTGGAGGTACGTATTGACGAAGCCAGTCCATCAATGGAAAATCTTTTGCAAAATATTTTGAGTTGTCGTTTGGAAGATAAGCAGTGGTTACCGTAGTTCCCCATTCATGTTTTCCACTATCTGCTTTCGCTTCACCATTTATGATATCAAAAAAAGAAGTGATAGCCATCTGATCTTCTGCAACAATCGCTATTTTATCTCCTTTATTAACCGTAAAATTAATATTCTTAAAAAATATTTTTCCTTCTATGGATTTAGAAAGTTTTTCCACGTTTAAAATCTGGTTACCTACTTCGCGTTGCTGCTTAAAAATAATGCCCGGGTATTTTCTGTTGGATGGCATGATATCTTCAATCACCAATTTTTCGAGTGCTTTTTTTCTGGAGGTAGCCTGTTTACTTTTTGAAGCATTGGCACTGAAACGCGCAATGAAATCGAGGAGGTCCTTACGCTTGTCCTCCGTTTTCTTATTCTTATCGGTTAGTTGTCTTCCTGCTAACTGGCTGCTCTCATACCAAAACGTATAATTGCCGGTATAAATTTTTATTTTTTGTTTGTCAACATCTGCTACATGGGTGCACACTGCATCCAAAAAGTGACGATCGTGAGAAACAACAATTACAATATTCTCATATTCTGCCAAAAAATTCTCTAACCACGATATCGTATCTACGTCAAGGTTATTGGTGGGTTCATCCAAAATTAAGATATCAGGGTTACCAAATATTGCCTGCGCCAATAACACCCTTACTTTCATTGCTCCGTTAATATCTTTCATTAACAGGGTATGCATTGATTCTTTTACACCTAATTCACTCAACATACTGGCAGCATCACTTTCTGCTGTATACCCGCCCATTTCACCAAACTCTCCTTCTAATTCACCAGCACGTAATCCGTCTGCTTCAGTAAAATCTGCTTTTGCATAAAGCGCATCTCTCTCCTGCAACACATCCCATAATTTTTTATGTCCCATCAACACGGTATTCAGTACCGATACTTCATCAAACTCAAACTGGTTTTGTTTTAATACCGCCATGCGTTCGCCCGGCGTTATTTCAACTGTTCCTTTATTGGGTTCAATTTCTCCTGATAAAATATTTAAAAAGGTAGATTTTCCGGCACCGTTCGCGCCTATTACACCATAGCAATTTCCTTTATTGAAACTGAGATTCACTTCATCAAACAATACCCGCTTACCAAAGGAAAGGGTAACATTATTAACTACTATCATGCGACCAATTATTTGAGGCGCAAATGTAAGACAAAAACGACTAGCTTGAGGTTTGTAGTTTGGAGTTTATAGTTAATAGTTTTTTTGAGTCCCAAGCGTATAAAATGATAAATCTCTGAATCAGGAGTCATTAGCCAAATTTATGAATAGGATCTGTTGTTATTTTTTGGCCATCCCTGAATTCAGCGCTCTTTGAGATACTTCCTATAATTTGGTTTCCAAAAAAGCCAGACGCTAAGAATAGGTGAATCGCAAAGTTCTCATAGGGAAAATGGCTGGAGAATAAATAAAACAACTCATGAACAACAAAATATTTCCTTTCCTTATTCAACAACCCCTTCCAGCGCTAACAGAAAAGCATATTCCAGGGCTACTTCTTTTAGATATTCAAATCGACCCGAAGCACCTCCATGGCCAGCCTCCATATTCGTATGAAGCATCAACAGATTATCGGTTCCATTAAAAGCACGCATCCTGGCAACCCATTTGGCTGGTTCAAAATACTGAACCTGGCTATCATGAAGGCCAGTTGTAACTAGCATTTTTGGATATTTCTTTTTTTCTACGTTATCATAAGGCGAATATGATTTCATATAGTCATACATCTCCTTACTTGTTCTTGGATTTCCCCATTCATCAAATTCGTTTGTAGTAAGGGGTATGGATTCATCCATCATCGTTGTAATAACATCCACAAATGGAACACCAGCAATAATTCCATTCCAAAGGTCGGGGCGCTGGGTAGCAATAGCACCCATCAACAATCCACCAGCACTGCCTCCCATAGCATATAAATGTTCTTTAGAAGTAAATTTTTCCTTTATTAAATACTCGCCGCAGTCAATAAAATCATTGAAGGTATTTTTCTTTTTC
>JANNEK010000450.1:0-10449 GCA_031378605.1 Chitinophagaceae bacterium
GCCATATAAGATACCAGTCCATACAACCCAAGGCAGGAAATAAAAATAGCTATGCAGGCAAAAATTTTATACAATAAAGCAAGTTGCTTCTCCTGCGCATAAAATCGTTCGATAGTTTCATCCACAAAATGACTTGTAAATGCATACTCAGGATATGCTTTTTCCCAAAGCAACTGTATTTGTGCGGTAGTTGCAGAAAGATTCTTTGTGTTGAGTTTTATAGCAAGCTGGTAATAAAAAGCTGACACCGGTGCGATGGTTAGCGGTTTTATATCTTCCCGAAGCGAATTCGTCTTAAAATCTTTCACTACTCCTACTATCGGAAACCACTGTCCGCTTCCGATACGGAGGTTCTTTCCGATTGCACTTTCAGCAGAAGCCAAGCCTAATTTTTTAACAAGTATTTCATTAATAACAATCTCCCGAATGGTATCACTTTCGCCATAGGCTCTACCTGCTATATACTGTAGTCCAAATGTTTTGCTGTAATCCTCATCGCCATATTTATGAAAAACAGGGAAATCTTTATCCTCTTTATTATCGAAGGCAAAATTAGAAGCCCAGTTATTATCGGAAGATGCTTCGTCACTTGCAAATGAAACACTCACTACATGGGGGTTCTGTAACAATTGCTGTTTAAGCGGTTTCATTTTTGCGAGGTTTGCACTATCGGAAAATGCTGGTACTATTAATACAGTTTCTTTATTGAATCCCAAATCAACATTTCGTACATAATTCATTTGGCTAACTGCTACGATAGTTCCCACAATTAATATTTGTGAAATTCCAAACTGAGTAACTACTAATATTCTACGCAGCGAAATACCGCCTATGTTTGCCGCGTTGATTTTACTTTTTAAAGCAAGCACCGGTTTGAACCCTGAAACAATTAATGCGGGATAAATTCCAGATAATGCTGTTACAAGAATCAGCACTGTTACAATAAACAAAAAAGTACTTGTACTGAAAAGAGAAATGGATGCAGGTACACTGGCAACATGTACCAGATAAGGTAAAGCCAATTTTGCGATTCCAATAGAAAGAAGTACAGAAAACAACACCAGTAAAAATGTTTCCCCTAATACTTGTGCGATTAATTGCCCACGTAAGCTTCCTAATACTTTACGTATCCCAACTTCTCTGCTGCGCCCTACTGCCTGCGCAGTGGAAAGATTTACAAAATTTATGGAAGCCATTATTATGATCAGCACACCGATCAATGATAAGGTCCACAAAATAGTTTTACTGGTACTATGATCGCCCAGGGTACCATATTTATAATCAAAATGCATTTCTTTCAATGGTTGTAAAACCAGGATTGGTTTTCCGTTGCCATTTCTTTTATAATTTTTTGTAACAAACGCAGCCATTTGCGATTGAATGGTTGTTGCTTTTACAGATGACGGTAGCAACACATATATTTGGTGACTGCTGCTTAAACTTCCCCATTCGGTAGAATAATTATAAGTGCCGGGGTATTTCTTTGCCTCTTCATACGATATAAATAAAGCGATCGGAAAATCTGAATTGTCAGGAGATTTTTCAACTATTCCAGCTACCTGTAATAGAATTTGGTTGTTAATTTTTATGAATTGACCCATCGCATTTTTCCAATCGCCAAAATATTTTAATGCGAGTTCCTTATCGATAATAATGTTGCCAGGTTTAGCCAGTGCAGAAGCATTTCCCGCAAGCCATGTTGAATTGAATACTTCAAAGTAAGCCGGATAAGTAAAAATCATTTGTGCCGGCTCCAAAAATTTCTTTGCATTTGCCAGATCTGAGTGCTGATCCGTTCCTAACAACGTTACTTGGTTTTGAGAACTGGAAATAACAGGAACAACTTTTTCAAATTGCGGGAAAGTTGTTTTGAGTGCCTCGTAGGCTGGGCACGCAATACCTGGATTATTATCTTCGCTTCCATCGTTGCGAAGATCTTTGGTAACTATTCTGTATATCCGATCATAGTTTGTTTGAAAGCGATCATAGCTTAATTCATACTTAACTACTACAAACAACAACAGGCAGGAAGCGATTCCTATAGCCAGGCCAGCAATATTAATTATTGAATAGCTTTTGTTACGCACAAGATTCCTCATCGCTATTCTGAAATAGTTTTTTATCATAGCTATACTTTAAGAAGTCGGGAGTTGAGCGTCGGGAGTCGCTGACTACAAATTCCTGACTATAGATTATACTAAAATATTTTCTGTAACGGTATGTCCATCCAGCATTCTTATAATTCGATGACTAAATCGGGCATCATGTTCGCTGTGTGTAACCATAATAATTGTAGTTCCCTGCTCATTTAAATCGGTAAGCATCGCCATTACTTCATTACCATTGCTGCTATCGAGGTTACCGGTAGGTTCATCTGCAAGAATAAGTTTTGGTTTATTAACCACCGCTCGTGCGACGGCTACCCTTTGTTGTTGACCACCACTCAATTGTTGTGGATAGTGATTGCGGCGATGCATAATTTGCATTTTATCCAATACCTCTTCAACTCTTTTTTTACGATCAGCGGATTTTACTCCGGTATAAATAAGAGGTAATTCTACATTCTCAAAAACGGTAAGCTCATCAATGAGATTAAAGCTTTGAAATACAAAACCAATATTGTGTTTTCGTAAATCAGCCCTCTTGCGCTCATTGAATTTTGCAACTTCAATACCATTGAAAACAAAACTGCCATTATCCGGATCATCCAATAAGCCAAGAATATTTAGTAAGGTAGATTTACCACAGCCCGATGGGCCCATGATGGCTACAAACTCTCCTTCTTTTACTTCGATTGTTAGTTTATTCAATGCTACGGTTTCTACTTCTTCAGTACGGTAAATTTTTTCCAGATTGGTAATTTTTATCATCTGTGTTTTTTTGAATGGTGAAAATGTTGGTTGATCTATAGTAAACGAATTAAAATGAACTCATCATTCGGTAAAGCAATAAGATGTCATCGTTAATTTCCTTTTTCTTGTTAACATCCACTTCATCCTCCTGGTTTCTTTCGCTATTCATGGATGGCACAACGCTGATCTCATTGCATACGCAAGGCTTGCTTGAAGATATTTGGCTGCAACCTGCAGTCATTAATAATAAGCCGGCTATTAAAAATTTCATACAACATAATTTTTTCTGCGTTCAATTTCGCAGGCAGTGAATAAATAATTCTTCAACAGGATGTTGATTGAATTGGATTTTAATTTTCGCAGAATGCGATGAGCTTCTTACTAAGGATTGGATAATTCTTTCTATGGTTTTTTTAATATCAATTCCTGCATGGTTCCATAATTTTCATAACTACTGGTAACTACTTTATCACCAGGTTTCAAGCCTCCTAATACTTCATAGTAATCCGGATTTTGACGGCCCAATTGCAGATCTACTTTAAAGGCGGTACTTCCATTTTCCGATACTTTAAAAATCCAATTGCCACCTGTTTGCTGAAAAAACCCTCCTTTAGCAACCTGTATGGCTTCAACTTCATCACTAAATGCCAAACGAATTTGCAGGGTTTGTCCGCGGCGAATTCCTTGTGGCACCTCTCCATTAAATTCCATATCAACCTGAAAACGTCCATTGGTTACTTGTGTATAAACTTTCTTAATCACAAGTTTGTAATCTTTCCCGGCAAACGTAAATTCTCCCAATAATCCAATAATAATTCTTGAAATATAATGTTCATCAACATCTACCCTTACCTTAAATCCGCTAACAACATCCAATTGGCCCAATCGCTCTCCTTTATTTTTTGATTGACCGATTTCTGCATCCAGTGAGGTAAGTTGTCCATCTACAGGTGCACGAACAATTAAATCGCCCACTTTTTTTCGCATTACATTCAAGGCGTTTTGCGAACCTTCATAAGATTGACGTGCCTGAGTAAGTTGCTGTTTGGTAGAAACAGAATCCTGCAACATAATCTGGTCGCTCAATTTTTTCTTTTGCAGGTAATAATTATAATCGTTTTCGGTTTTTTTGAATTCCTGTAAACCAATTACTTTTTCTTCGTATAGTTTTTTATTGAGCCTGTAAATACGATCTGCTTCGCGCAATTGGCTTTCTACGTCTGTAACCTGGTTCAATCGGTTTACTGTATTTTGCTGAGCAGCATTTTGTGAAATTTGCATTTGAGTAAGCAGGTTGTATACGTTTGTTTGCTGGGTAACCAACATCAGTTCAATATCAGTATTGGATAAACGTAAAATTGGTTGCCCCTTTTTCATTACGGCTCCATCTTCAACATATTTTTCTTCTACCCTTCCACCCTCACTGGCATCCAAATAAATAGTAGTAAGCGGAAGCACCACACCATTTACCGGAATTGTTTCCTGGAATGGGCCTTTTTTAACTTCACTGATAGTGATACGCTCCATATCCACATTCAATCTTGACTTGCCTGACGTAAAATAAATACTGGCAGCTATTAATGCCACTACTCCGGCTACTCCCAAAATAGTAAGAATCCTTTTTGTTGACCATCTCTTTTTTGCAATTACTCTATCCACTTAGAATTTATTTTGCTGATTTCATAAAATCATCCCGTGCACCCTACAACCAACTCATAAGAACACGGGATGAAAAACATAACATTCGAAAAATCTATTAACTATTATGTCAACAATATGCCAGCCTTTTTGTTTTTGGTTTTCAGTTGTTTAGCTTACTATCAGGAGCTGTGTACGTACGGTACCGAACACAAACTGTTCGCTTTTGATACAGTTGTTTAGGAGATCAATTTTGATATAAAAATTTAATTGCCACAGCTTTGTAATTATGGTATACTTGTAGTTACAAAACCTGCATCAAGGTTCAATTAAAGAATTCTATTATTTATGGTGCTAAAGAATGCCTCTATTTTGGTTATTGATGATGATTCGGATGTTTTGACTGCCGTAAAACTATTGTTGAAACCAGAAGCTAAAGAAGTACTTACTGAAAAGAATCCGGAAAACTTGCGATGGTTACTCTCTAAGCAGCCGTTTGATTGTATTTTATTAGATATGAATTTTACGAGTTCGATCCATACTGGTAATGAAGGATTATTTTGGCTGCGGAAAATAAAAGAATTGAAATCCGCGGCGGCCGTTATAATGATAACTGCTTATGGCGATATAGACCTGGCGATACGATCATTAAAAGAGGGTGCTTCAGATTTTGTAATAAAACCCTGGCATAATGAAAAGCTTATCCTGGCTATTAAAGAAGCGTTAAAGCAAAAAGAGGGTGGAAAATCTTCTGCATCTTTTCAACTTACAAAAGATTCTATTATTGGAACCGAGCTGATTGGAGAATCGGAAGTTATACAGGATATTTTTTATAAGATTGATAAGGTTGCCCCTACTGATGCCAATATTTTAATATTGGGAGAAAATGGAACGGGCAAGGACCTCATCGCAAAAGCAATTCACCAAAAATCGTTAAGAAATGATAAGCCGTTTGTAAAAGTAGATGTAGGTGCGCTTACAGAAACCTTATTCGAGAGTGAATTGTTCGGGCATAAAAAGGGGGCTTTTACGGATGCCAGGGATGATCGAACGGGTCGTTTTGAATCGGCCAATACCGGAACACTTTTTTTAGATGAAATTGGAAATATATCGCTGCACCAGCAGGCTAAATTACTAACGGTATTACAAAACCGCCATGTTACCCGGTTGGGATCCAATCAACCTGTCCCGGTAGATATTCGACTCATATGCGCTACCAATTTGCCCATACAGGAACTGGGAAATGAAAGTCGTTTCAGAAAAGATTTAATATACAGAATCAATACCGTAGAGATAACGGTTCCGCCTCTTCGTAAACGGGAGGGAGATATACTTCGGCTGGCAAATCATTTTGCACAACTTTATTCGGATAAATACCTAAAACCAATTGTACGTTTTGATGGATCTGCCCAGGATAAATTAACGCAGTATCAGTATCCGGGCAATGTGCGCGAACTTCAATATACGATTGAAAGGGCCGTCATCATGTCGGAAGGAGAATTGCTCACAGCCCGAGATCTTATTTTCTCTCCCCTTGAATCCTCAACAGAACCTGCCAATGATCCGGCAGACCAACGGTTAAGTACACTTGAAAAGAATACTATTTTAAGAGTCATTGAAAAACATAATGGAAATATCACGAAAGCATCGAGAGAATTAGGGCTAACAAGAACAGCTTTGTACAGAAGGCTGAGTAAATATGATATTTAGAAAGGCAAAAGGTATTCGGTTAAAGGCTGAAGGCAGCGTCACTGATTTTTTGTTGATTCTCTATTAGTGAATGCAGTTAATACCTTTTAACTTTTACCCCTGGCCATACACCTTTTACAATAACATACATGTTTAAAAAATTCGAATGGCGTATTTTATTAAGAGTGTTATTAATCTTTATAACACTTAGCGGCGCTTCTTTCCTATTGGTAAAAGGACTCTATATTTATTTGATACTGGCAAGCCTGGTAGTTATTTACCAGATGGTAGATTTTTACCGCTTCAATAAAAAAGCACAGGATGAAGTAGCTCAGTTTGTAGAAGCAATTCATTACCGCGATTTTTCACGCAATTTTGATGTAAAACATGCTCCACTGGAAATACAACCATTGCGAAAAGGATTTAATGAAATCAATACCACCTTTAAAGTAATAAGCCGTGAAAAAGAAACCCAATATCAATACCTTCAACGTATATTAGAATTGGTAGATACTGGTATTCTTTCCTACGAAACCGCATCGGGTGATATCGGGTGGATGAATGAATCGCTGAAAAAAATGCTGGGAGTTCCTTACCTGCGCACCATTCACTCGCTGGAAAAAAGAGAGCCGATTATCTATAGAGAAGTATTAGTACTGCACTCCGGAGAACAAAAAGTAGTACCCCTTGTAAAAGATAACAATCAATCTAAAATTTTATTATCTGCCACTGCTTTTCAAACCGATCAAAAGATTTACAAGCTGGTAGCATTTCAAAATGTTAGTGATGCATTGGATGAAACAGAAGCAGAAGCATGGAAAAAATTATTAAGCGTAATGACGCACGAAATAATGAATTCGGTAGCACCGATTTCTTCCCTGGCTGAAACACTGAAGAGGCAACTTGATAAATCAAAAACAGAAACACCAGAACAACGACAGAATAGCTTTGAGGACCTGGTGCTTGGCGTAGAAACTATTCAGCGCAGAAGTGAAGGACTGCTGAAGTTTGCACAAACCTATCGTAATCTAAATAAGATTACAACACCGAACCTTCGCAAAGTATATGTTCGGGATTTATTCGAGAACCTTAATCAATTGATGCTTCCAACCCTGGAGCAAAAAGGAATTGAATTAGATATTTTATTGAAGGATCCTGAATTGATGCTTGATGTAGATTCCAATTTAATTGAGCAGGTACTTATCAATTTATTGGTAAATGCTATGGAAGCCGTAAAAGACAGAGCAGAACCTTTGATAACTCTATCAGGATATATTCTTGCTTCCAATAAGATTGTTTTAAAAATTTCTGATAACGGAACGGGTATCCCGGAAGAATTAATGGATAAAATTTTTATTCCATTTTTCAGTACTAAAAGGAGTGGGAGTGGCATAGGTTTAAGTTTATGTAAACAAATTATGATGTTACATAAAGGAAATATACAGGTGCATAGTGTTGAAGGGGAAGGAACGGCATTTTTACTTTCCTTTTAAACCAACTGATAGTAGCAACTACTTATAAAAAATGTTAAATTAATAAAGCAATAATGTACAATTAAGTTTAAACCTCTTTCGAGTTCGATACTTCCAATTATTAAATACGTTATCCTGATTTTTCTTTCTGGTTACCTAAAATGCCCACCAGTACGGATAGCTTCTTATATTTTTTTTTCTATATTTGAACTGAACATAATGGGGAAACATTCATGCGACTAAGTTTTATTCTTATTACGGTACTATTGCTTTTTGCTGCAGCAACTCCGCAACAGGATGGTTCGCGCAAACTTGCGCTTATTATTGCCATTGGAACCTACGATTCAACTACCGGTTGGAAAACGATTAGCTCACTCAATGATATCAATTACATGAAACCTGCCTTAATGGGCCAGGGCTTTGAAGAAAATAATATAGACGTTTTAAAAAATGAACAGGCTACTAAAGCAGGAATTGTAGCAGCAATAGATCGTTTAATTGCGAAGGCAAAAGTAAATGATATTGTTGTATTTCATTTTTCGGGGCATGGGCAGCAACTATTTGATGATGCCAATAAAGATGAAGCTGATGGTTACGACGAGGCACTAGTTCCCTATGACGCAAATATGCGTTATGGTGGCGGATATACCGGACAAAACCACTTGCGTGATGACGAACTTGGAATTAAATTAAAGCTTCTGCGAAAAAAAATTGGTAAACAAGGAAGTTTGCTGGTTTTATTAGATGCCTGTCATTCGGGTACTGCTACCCGTGGACAGGAATTTTCTGCAACAAGAGGATCTGATGAAAAATGCGAACCTCCAGGATATTCAAAAACAATTTCTCCTTCGCGTGGTAGTGGTTCGGAGTCTGTATTTGATGATAAAGAACTACTATCAAATATGGTGGTAATTAGTGCGGCAAGTGCAGATCAATTAAATTATGAAACAAAAGACGCCGAAAAAAATGGAGTAGGTTCCCTGAGTTATGCATTTAGTCAGGCCATTTCACAAACAAGTGGTGCCATCAATTATAAAATACTATTTGAAAAAATAAAAACGGCTATTCAATCCTGGAAATCATTTCAAAATCCGCAAATTGAAGGCAATACGGAGCAACAGGTATTGGGAGGAAAATATATTAAGACGTCAGAAATCATTCGAATTAGTTCGTGGAACGCGGATAAAAGCATTGAAATACCCAGGGGAGCCATTCATTCAATAATTAAAGGAGCTAAGTTCAATTTGTACCCGGTAGATATTGTTGATTTTAAAAATACAAAACCTATTGCAAGCGGAGAAGTTATTGAAGCTGGTATGGTAAAAAGTACGGGGCTTTTTAGTACGGTTATTCCTGATAAAACAAAAGCTTACAATATTGTTTTTGAAAGTAAGAGTTATGGAGATATGTCGATAGGCATACGGCTATCCATTCCCGAAATAGCTATTGCAACTATGATACGGGATAAATTTAAACAATATGAATATATCTCTTTTGAAAAAAATACAGCAGATATTTCTATTGCCTCTTATAAAAAATCGGGTAGTAATGAACAACTATTTCAGGTAATTGCTACCAACGACAGTATACTTTGGCAAAAGCCCTGGCCAGTAGGAGAGAATCACCAATTATCGGAATCTGAAACGGAAGAAATTTGGCAACATATAAAACAATATTCACGTGCACAGTTTTTAAGAAGTATTTATACACCTGTTGATGCTAAAGTATTTGAATATGTTCAGGTAGAATTTATTCCGGGTATTATTAAATCAATTAATGGGATTGACAGTCTTATCACTAAAAAAACAATAAAGGAACAAACGAATTCCCGAGGTGATATTTATTTTAAAGAAGCGGATGATGAACATAATGAAAACGAAGGTTTTGTTATTCGCATTCGAAACCTGCAGGATTATTCTGTTTACCTGAGCGTTTTGGATATTATGCCCGACAACACAGTAGGAGTTATCATACCCGATCCCGCTGATTTAAATAGCACGGCAGATGATTACAAGATTGCTTCCCGACAAACTTTTACAAGCAGACCAATCAAGCTGTATCCTCCCTATGGAAAAGATTTCATGAAAATTTTGATTACCAGAAACGCAATGGATCTGAAAGCTATTCAAACAAGATCAACATCCAGAGGCATTGGCTCTACTTTTGAAACTTTTTATAATGATACGTTTAAAGACGATACCAGTGAGCGTTCCCGGGGACCGAAGGTAGCTGCGGTTAAAATAGATGAGGTTAAGATTGTTCCATTTACCTATATTATTACCAGGAAAAAATAATTACACTAAGAGATTATTTAAGATTACCGAACCGATTCTGTATTTGCTGATTTTTTTTAAACAACTAATTAGCACGAAGCGTTCCTACGGAACGCGAACAAATCGTTTGAACTTCTACCCATGAGTTGTCCCTAAGGGACAATAATCCTTGATGTAAAAACTCAATCATCCATTAAAATACAAATTGGTAGAATTTTAGAAACACATATTCATTTCAAAATCAATAGTATTTGCGTTATGCTACATATGAATAATTCAAGGTTAGCCCAAACATAAATCGCTTACGTTACATTCTGTAAGAACGCTTCATTGATTGACCAATAATTAATTATCGGATTCTTTCCTACGGAACGCCTTGTGCTAAAAAAATAAAACTCTAAAGAGCTATTAATATTCATTTCAAAATTAAAAGCATTCGCTTTTCTATTTAATTCCGTAAAAACATTTCATAGGTATATAATTAATCAGGTTTACGTTCCGTAGGAACGTTTCGTGGGTACGTAT
>JANNEK010000043.1:0-16449 GCA_031378605.1 Chitinophagaceae bacterium
ATTGGTTAATGATACAAAAACGGCTGCTAATTCTTCGAAAAATAATATTACCCTGGTAAAAAACAGAAGTGACCAAGCAAGGCAAATGGGAAGTGATGAAGACAAAAAGATTACTGATTTCGAATTTACAACAAATCCAAACATTTCTTCGCCCCTGCAAAATGCCTTTACCAATTCTACCGAAGCAAATACAAAAGCAGGTAATACTCAAACAAAACTATCTCAAATAAAATCATCTCTTTCCATTTTTGATTTAATAACCGGTAAATTGGTTACTAACCTCGCCGTGCCTATCCCGAACGAACCCTGGACCCCGATCATCAAAAACATTGCACTCGATTATATTGCTACAGCAGATATCAAAGATATCGATCTTATTCATTTATATCCTTATCAAGGAACATACAAAACAGTAGAAATAGAATTGAACCCAACCTTGTTCCCTACTTTCTGCGATGAGGGCAATTTATTTATTGGCTTACAAAAACTAGTACCCGGCAGTAATCTGAATATACTTTTTCAACTAGCAGAAGCAACTGCAGATGCTGAATCTGAACGGGAAGATATTAGCTGGTACTATCTTGATAATAATAATTGGAAAGAATTGAGAACAGGCTTTGAAGTACTGAACGATGATACCAATGGACTTACCACTTCAGGCATTGTAAAATTTGCTTTACCTGCTAACATGACGAATGAAAATACGATTCTTCCTAAAGGTATGCATTGGATTAAAGCAGGTATTCTTAAAAATAGCAGGTCAGTAAGTGAAACAATCGGCATACATACACAGGCAATAAAAGTGGTATTTACCAATGAAACCGCCAATGATAAAATGCGTTTAGCAGAACCATTGGCGGCAGAATCAATATCCAAATTAAAAGAAGCCGATTCGGCTGTTAAAAAAGTATTCCAGCCCTATGAGTCTACCGGTGGCCGAATACCAGAAATAGAAGGACAATTTTATGTTCGGGTAAGTGAGTTATTGCGGCACAAAGGACGAGCTATCCAAAAATTTGATTATGAGAGACTGGTGCTGGAAGCTTTTCCGGAATTATTTAAAGTTAAGTGTATCAATCATAGTTATGGATTAAATGCTCATAAATTCAAAAACGATTTTCCTGTAGCACCAGGGCATGTATTGCTTGCTGTTATACCTGATTTAACTAAATTAAAAGCCGGTAAATCATTTGAACCAAGAGTTCCGGTAAGTTTACTGGAAGCTATTTTCACTTACCTATGCAAACATACTTCTCCGTTCGTTCGGGTAAAAGTGATGAATCCACGTTATGAAAAAATTAATTTCTGTTTAAAAGTAAAATTATACCCGGGCAAAGACGAAGTTTATTATAAAGAAAAATTACAACAGGACCTGCGTGAATTTTTGGCCCCCTGGGCTATTGGAGAATATTACAAACTTACATTTGGGCAATGCGCAAACAGATCAGACGTCGTTGGCTTTCTTGAAACAAGAGACTATATTGATTATATCCTTGAATTGAGAATGGCTCACGAGTCTGTTTCAAAACCTTCCGCAGGCATAATAGAAATATGCCCGCATACACCCAGATCTATTTTAATTGCTGGCGACATAGATATATGTATCACCCAAAATGATTGTGAAGATTGGGATAAAAATGCCATCCCATGTTTGAATGATGCTGAAAAATTAATAGACTATTGTAAAAATGAAGACCCGATTATCACTTAACGAAGATTATTATGGCCGATGAGTTGAAACAACAAAAAGTGATCAGCAAATTAAATACTGGTTTTCCGGATTATCTTGATTTTGATAAGCTCCGTAAGGAAGGAATTGCCTACCTCGGTAAATTATCAGGTAAACTATGGACAGATCATAACGTTCATGATCCGGGTATAACGATTCTTGAAGTACTATGCTATGCATTGCTCGACCTTGGCTATAGAACTAATTTACCGGTAGCAGATTTATTAACAAAAAATCCTGAAGACAATTCTTCTGAGAATAATTTCTTTACGCCCGCACAAATTCTCACCAACAACCCACTTACAATTACAGATTTCAGAAAATTATTAATTGATATACCGGGCATAAAAAATGCATGGCTCGAAATTGCAAAAGATGTTGATATAGAAACATTCTGCCGCCAAAATGCCAACCCGATAACAGTAACCGGTTCATTAATTACAAGAGTAGTTGACGATTGCTGCGATATCTATCTAAATGGATTGTACCATGTATATATTGATTTAGAAAAAAATATTGAAGAAGAATTTAAGAACAATGCGGAATTAAAAGAAAAATATAAAACCGAAATTCGAAATAAGGTAACGACCGCCTTATTGTGCCATCGTAATTTTTGCGAAGATTTTATTGATATTCGTTTTTTGTGCAAATTGGAAATAGGAGTATGTGCAGACATTGAATTAGAGAGTGGAGCCGATGCTGAAACGGTTTATTTACAAATGGCAGGTGTTCTTTATTCCTTTTTTTCACCCTCTCCTGTTTTTTATACATTACCCCAATTGTTAGAAAAAGGAAAATCTATTGATGAAATTTTTGCTGGCAGGCCACTAAGTAGTGCAGGAAGCCACGGCTTTGTAGATACTGATGAATTTGAAAAATTAAAACTTCGCAAGGAAATACACCTTTCTGATGTTTATAATGTATTACTTGGAATAAAAGGTATAAGGCGGGTTCAGCACCTCCGGTTGAGAAAATGTACCGAGAATAATTTCATGGAAATCGAGAAATGGAAATTCCTGATTCCTGAAAATAATATTCCTGAATTTTCTATCGCCTGTTCTGGCTTCCAGTTTTTAAGATATGGAGTACCGGTAGCTTTTGATTTTAAAAATTATGATCCACAGATTGAAATTGCCGCTCAACAGAATGGTAAGATTCTATATACAAAAGCATTTCCGGAACTTGATTGCGAAATTCCAAAAGGCATTTACCGAAACGATCTTGATTTATATTACTCAATACAAAACGAATTTCCACGGGTATATGGTATTTCTGAGGGAGGCCTTGCAGCCGATTCTACGCCCGCACGCAAAGCACAGGCATTGCAGTTAAAAGGATATTTATTGTTTTTTGATCAGTTACTGGCAAGCTATCTGACACAATTAAAAAATATCCGATCGCTTTTTGCAATTAATTCAACCAGCAATGAAAATGAAATGCATACCTATTTTGTTAATAAGGATCTTCAAAGTGTTCCCGATCTAACAAAGCTTTTACGCTTTAAGGCTGCCGGAAATTTAGAAGAGACAGGCTCAAAAGGATCATCGCTGGTTATGCCAGTAGATAAATCAATGCTGCTTCAATGGATAGAATCGGGGACGCTAAAAAATATTATTTTAGAAGATATCCTCCCCTATCCTTTCGAAAGCCTTGAAGCAACTGATATAGCAGTTGCACAACTGATGGATGATATTAATAATAATAATTTCGATTGCCACATTATAGAGAAAACCGATGAGTGTGTATTTTTTTATATTCTTAGCACATCAGATTGTATAGGGCTAATTAGCAAAAGATATTTCAGTAACGAAACGGAAGCAAAACTGGCTTCCGAGTCTCTTTCTTATATAGCTGGATTTGCAGAAAACTACAGAGTTTATATAGCGGCAGATAATAATTTTTCATCTTTTGATATTGAATTTAATCTTTCTGACTACACAAAATATCTTCAATTAATTGCAGAAGATAAGCAACTGTATGAACGTCGCCGTCAGTCTTTTCTTAATCACCTGCTCTCCCGCTTTGCAGAACAATTTACCGATTATGCACTCCTTTCCTACAACAATAACCGAGATATAGATAATAGCACCGGGGAACAGATTGCAAAAGAAACTTTTCTTTATAATTACCCCGACTTAAGCAGCAACAGGGGTAAGGGATATGATTACAAATTGAATGGCTGGAACAATGATAATATTGCTGGGTTTGAAAAAAAATTTAAAGCATATAGTGGAATAAAAAACTGGAAACGGCATAGCTTATGCAATTATGAGGTAGCCCGCTATGAAAATAAATTTGTTTTTAATCTTGCAATTGGAAATAAAATTATTTTTAAAACTAACGAGATATTTAATTCAAAAGAAGAAGCGCGCCACGCTATTCGATCCCTGTTAACAGCGCTAAAAAATAATATAGCCTTTAGAACTGATTATAATAGTGGCGAACAGACTCATAGCATCAAACTGGATTATCATCAAAAACAACCTGCAGATTTCACTATAAAATTCAAAACAATAGCTGAGGCAGATCAGGCAAAAAACAGTCTTCAAAAAATGTTTTCCGGAGGGTTTTCCGAAAGTGATATTTATGTACATAGTTATCTATACAATGCAAGGCTGGCTACCAGCAATGGAGAAATTATTAAAACTTTTCATGAATCTGCAGAAAATGAAAGCAATGCAAAAAAAGAAGCAATCAAACATATAGCTAAAGTGAATGATTCAAAAGTCTGGAACCAGTCGGGCAATAAAGAGTTAACTATTGGAAAATTGGTTATTGATTCTTCCACCGAAGAAATCATTTTGATAGATAGCAGTAGCTTTAAAATAGATATCAACAATACCATTATAGGCAAGCCCGATAAATACACTTATGAATTGCTGGATAAGAAAAATACGTTCAAATTAAAACCAACCACTGAATTTGACGATGAAAAATCTGCCAAACAACATAGCGAGGAATTGATATTGCTTTTGCCTCACCAGGAAAATATTATTATTGAAAGAAATTCTACTTCCGGCAACTATTCAATAATCGTAAAAACCAAAAAAAATAATCTGGCGGTATCTGTTACGGATTTTGAATCTGAACAATCAGCAAGAAATGCCAAAGCTTCTTTAGTGAATATTATTGAAAATAGTTGTTATAAACTTTTGGTCCACCAGTTCCCTCATACATGGAAGTATAAGTATATCCTGGGATATCAAACAGACGAACAGTATGTATTTCAAAGCAACCTTGATTTTAAAAGCAAGGAGGAAGCATTTAAAAATGCTTCTCAATTTGCTGCATCATTTAAGGAGATGCAGTTGAAAGTATCGGGTAAAGATAATGAGCTCGCATTAACTACTGCAGCAACTAAGAACTCAGCAAGTCTTTTAACGAACGATTCAAAAAAAGATATAGAGGCAGAAAAAAAACAGCTTACACAAATTACTGCCTTATTAAAAATACAGCAACAAGCATTATCACTTATTAATGATGGGGATCTGGCAGCTTACGATAGATTTATTGAAATAGATGAAGCAAGTCGTTCCGGCTTATATGTATACCGCCTGGTTGATAAAGATAACCTGTATGCTTCTTTTACAGCCGAGGGAAATAATAAAGAGGAAGCAGATGTTTCTTTAAAAGAGGCTATTTCATTTGATAAGAAAAAGTATAATTACCTGGATTTATATTTAAAAGGGGATATCACCAGGCAACGAAAAGATGAACACAATAGCACCACCTGGTTTCATTACCAGTTAAAATCGGCTAATCTCATAAACAAACCAGGTGATTCATCATCTCAGGCCCTTGTATTATTTGAAAGTACCAGAGGATATACAAACAGGGAGGAAGCAGAGAAGGCTTTTGAAGAGAACTATTTTAAAATACTAAGTCTTGCATCAACAAAAGAAAATTACCTGGCATCAGCAATTATCAGTACCAAAGAATTATTGATTCACGCCGATGATGCATGCACCAATAGTAAAAGCATCGTTTTTGTTCCTAAGGAAACATTGGATTACCTGGGGGCGATTGAAGAAAAAGCAATCGAAGAACTTATAAAACTGGTAAAAAGTTATCCGCTGAAAACTATTTTTCCAAAAGCTGATTGCAAAGAATTCCATAACCGTTTTAAATCTTGTGAAGAAGGGAATTGTAATGATTCGGAAACTACTCCTTGCGGAAATTCAGCTACAGAAAAACCTTTTTACTATTTTTCGTTGTATAACAAACAAGCAAACAAAGAAGATTGGCAAAGTGTAAAATATTATGAAACTGCAAAAGAAGCATGGAAAGCATTTCAATTTTTTCAGCTTCTTCTAAATTATCCGGGTAATTATTTCATTGATTGTACCTGCAAAAGTTTTTGGAACGATAAACAAAAGGCATTTGAATCCATACCGGTATATAAACTATTTTTACGCGAAGTATTAGCTGAAAGTGCCGGGAGATTTTTGACAGAAGAGCAGGCATGGGGTGCTACCGGGTTAAAAAAATTTATTGACACTTCGCAATCTGCCGGATCATTCCATACCTATCTAAACAAAAATAATTGTTGTTATTCATTTTATATAGCATGCGCCAACCTGAGATTGTATCATCCCTGCAAATACAATACACCAGAACAAAGGGATAAAGCCGCCTCTTTATTATTCACCTCCCTCGAACAAATAAAAAAATGGCAATGGAATGAATTTTGTACAGACCTGCAACCCTTGTTGATACTAAAAGATTTTGAAGGAACAGTAATTGCATCTGTAAAATATGAACAGGCGAACGCACAAATTAAAGCATCGAATTATTTTGAATGGTATACAGAAATACTTACACGAATTTCATTGCATGGATTGTGTATTGAAAATAATCAGGTTTACCTCAGGGGAAAATCTATATCATTTCAATCAACTGCTACAGGTAACACAACAACTGCCGAAGAATTAAGAGAAAAATTAAATTGGCTGGCTGCGTTCTTTCCGTTCTCATCAAAACAAATAACTAAAGGCGGGGAATCCCGAATTCAATATTGCATCGAAATAAAATTACCAGAATTTAATAACGACGCAGTGGACGATTGTGAAAACAATTTTAATAATAAAGGAATATGCTATAATGCCTGGAAAAGCGATTGCTGTTACGATAATTGTGCCAGCGCAATAGAGGCATATAAAACAGCAATACTACTTATATCAACATACGATCATTATAAACCTGTGTACGATTGTTTATGCAATTCGTATGGTATTGCACTTCACTTTGTAAATACATTGCCTGGCAACAACAATAAAGAGTGCGGGTATCTCAATGCGCAAAATCAGCGGATAATACTTCCCTGCGAAAATGAAATAGTTGCATACAATCCACAATGTTATCCCACTTCTCAAATGGCCTGCGATGCAGCAGAAAGGGCGAAAGAATTAATTAATGATGAAGGATTACATGTAATAGAGCATATTTTACTAAGGCCACATTGCATCGAAGAGTGTGAATGTAAATTGCCCGTTTGTAACAATGAATTCGATAAGTGTAAATTCCCTTATTGGAAAAAGCCATCTTTGGATCCTTGTGAAGAAGAAAAACCTGTTTGTTTTATTCCCGGGCAGGATCCGTATTCTTTTATCGCTACGATCGTACTACCGGCATGGCCAAAACGATTCAGGGATGAAGAAAGCAGGCTGCAGTTAGAAAATATATTGTACCGGGAAGCACCCGCGCATGTACTTCTACGTATTCTCTGGCTGGCTCCACATGATTTTTGTTGTTTTGAAAAACAGTATAAGCAGTGGCTGAAATGGCTCGCACAAAAGAAACAATGTACTGATTTCTCTATTTGTGATTTAAGAGATTTCTTATTTTATCGCCAATATGAATGTTTAGGCGAACCTGAAACTTGTAAACCCTGTGGAGAAGATCTGCAACAGGAAAACCCTTGTGTAACAGAAAGAGGTACTGGAATAAATACAAAAAAGACAGAACAATTTACAAATAGCGTAAATGAAATTTTTTGCTGGAAACGGCAGCATTGCGAGGAATATGATTTTATACCTTGCGAAGAAAAAAACGAACAGGAAGGTGTTATTGAATCTAATAGCATTGGATTGGCGGCTGCTACCATAGAAAAAAATATACCTGATAAAATTACTAAACCAAAAACAAAAGAAACAACGGTTGCTTCTGCAGGTACAAGTTTTAAAAAAGAAGAAATAGAAGCAGATAATGAAAATCTTCAAAAGCCAATTGTTGAAGGATTGAGTAAAACAAAATTTATAAATAGCCGTTTTGCACGTTACCGAAAAGAATTAGATGCCCTTGTACATGAAACGAAAGGATTGAAAGCTTGCACCATGGCAAGAAGGTTTGCAGACAACAATGCACCTACCGCAGTGGAGTATAAGAAATTAGTAGAAGGAATTTTAGAAGCGCAGGCCGATAAAAAAAATAAACTATTTACTAAAAGTCGGGTATCTACTTGTGTTAGTAATACAACACGCTATTATTTGGATAAATGGGCCTTTAATGGAAAGAAGTTAAGTGAATTGGAAAAATGTAAACCAGTTTTTGATTTACTCAGAAAAAATAAAATCATTATGCTGGATATATACAGACTCTGGGAATCAGATGCACTTTTAAAATATGAGCCGGGTATTGATATGAACAGCGTACGCCTTTTATTAACAGGCAATAACTAAAAATGGGCAATCATCTTATAAGAAAACAGGTGCTTGATTTAAAAGTAAGTAAGAGGCTGGATGCATTTCAGGTGCAGCACAAGGCCCGGCATTTTTATTATAGTAAAATCATACCCGCTCTTGAAAAAATATTTGATGAACTCTGTGGTGAGGAAGAAACCATACAATTGAATACGTTGATACTTGATATGGGTGAATTGGATGAAAAAAATATTGAAAAATTAATATGGACCGATAAAAGTTATGGGCTTTTGAAAACACAAATCAGTAAGCAGTTATTAATTACACCCACCGGTAAATCAGCCGTACGGATCAGCCAAAAAGAAAATGCTGCCAGGCAATGGTTATTTTATATGCAACGGGGTTATTTAAATTGGAATACTATTGATACAAATGAAAAATGGTATCAAACAGTAATCGAAGTATTGGCAACCAATTTTGTATTGGTGGCGCAATTACGAAAACACCTCAAGGAAGAAAAAAATATTGCAGAAAGAATTGTGTTTGATCACCCGGTATCTTTCCTGGTAAACCTGTTGAAGGTAATAACCACAAAAAAGATTACGCATATTGAGGATACGGTGGAAAAGCTAGTTACAATTTTGAATGCCTGGCACAAAGAAATAAGGAGTCGGGCAAAAAACAGTAAAGAGATACAACAAAGCCTTTGGGTAACGATCTTACGGATAGCAGCACGTGAAACTATAAAAAATGGTACAGAAGAAATGTTTAGGGAAACGATTATCCGGGAAAGTTTAGCACCCGTTGTTCCAACAAGCGCATTTAATCAGTTAGTAGAAAAGATTGAAAGTACAGATGCCGTTATAAAAAAAATATTGAATGAAAAAAAAGGAAACAGAATAAAGGAAATTGAAGAGAATAAAAAATTGGCTGAGGATTGGAAAGAAGAAGCAGCCATTGATACAGATGGAATATATATACAACATACCGGCCTTGTATTACTGCATCCTTTTTTACCGGCATTCTTTCGAAGGCTTGGGTTGCTGGAAGCAAATCAATTTATAAATAATGATAGTCGTCAAAAGGCAGTATGGCTGTTGCATTACCTGGCAACTGGAAATACAGAAGCATTAGAATATGAAATAGCACTGCCCAAAATTTTGTGTGGCTGGCCCTTAGAAAAAGTAATTGCTCCGGTTGAAATAGCCGTAAATGAAAGGGAGGAAGCCGATAACCTGCTACTGTCTGTTATTGAAAAATGGGACAAATTAAAAAATACTTCCATAACAGCTTTACGGGAAAATTTTTTACAACGCAATGGAAAAATAGTTACAAAAAACAATACGGTATTTGTACAGGTAGAAAGTAGTACACTTGATATGTTACTCGACTTTTTACCCTGGAATTTGAGTATTATTAAATTTCCCTGGAAAAAGGAATTGATACGGGTAGAGTGGAGATAATTTTTATTTGAGTTTAAATAGAATGATAAAGGCAATTGTGATTAGTATCGAATGAATGAACATGAAAACGGCCGAATCAAAAACAGTTTCACCAATTATACAGCGAAAGGCTGCGGGATCTTTTTTTAAAAAAGGGAATGAATCTTTTTTTGGTAATGAAACAATGGTAGAACAATCTCCTTTTTTTAATAGAGCAATATCAAACAATCCTTCTGGTAATGGGAAATCGATACAAACAAAATGCACAAGCTGTGAACAGAAAGATAATTTAATCCAACGGCAGGAACAGCCAGATCAAACTATAACAAAAGATGTTTCACCAGATACAACCGAATCATCTACTCCAAATACAGGAGGTGGTTCTTTCCGTGCCAAAAGATGCAATGCACATCCTGAATTTCCGGATTTCAGATGCTTTGCTTATGAATTAAAACTGGATGTAGATGAAAATCTCCGGAATAACGCATACAGATTTTATCAAGTTGCGTCTTTGCACCCCGATGATAATGAATTAATGTGGAATACTTTTTTAAGATATGGATTAGGCGTTAATCTTTTACAAACAAGTTTTGGATTTCTGGGTGCAAATAATACGTTGGGTACGGTCCTTTCTTACGGGACCGGAATCGGCTTAAAGTCTTATGATTTTTTCAAAAATGGTGTTTTGAAATTAGATGTGCCAATACCACTGGGGCGCGGAGTAAACCTGGATCTGCAACTTGACTTAAACACTGATCCCAATAACCTAACTAATGTAAGATCCGTTAATACGAGCATTGGTATAACTGGTCACTTTAAATGAATGCTATAGAATGAAGACTGCTGAAGCAAAAATATCTTCCTCAACTGTTCACCCTAAAAAAAGAGGGAACGAACCTTTTTTTAGTAACCAGCGGCAAGGTATTTTTTTTACAAAATCAAATGGGGTATCACAAACATTTTTCAGACCAACTACTATTCAAGCCAAGCTTACGATTGGCCAACCCAATGATAAATATGAACAGGAAGCGGATGCCATGGCGGATAAGGTGATACAGCGCATGTCTGTAACTGATATGACAGCAAAAAAAGAACCCGCTGTTCAGGCAAAACCAATTATGGCTACAATTACTCCATTCGTTCAAACAAAATGTGCCGCTTGTGAGCAGGAAGAAAAAATTCAGGAGAAAAAAGAAGAAGGCGGTGAAGAAGAATTAAAAAAAATACAGCGAAAGCCCATTTTTGAAAGTAATGTGGAGCCCCCCGATGATGAAAATAATATTCAACGAAAATGTACAGCCTGCGAGAATGAAAAGAAACTACAAACAAAATCAGCATCATCAGATGCACCGACAGCATCATCTGATATTGAAAGTAGTTTAAATTCTTCCAAAGGCAGTGGCTCTCCTATTCCTGCTGCTACAAGGGAACAGATGGAAGGTTCGTTTGGTGCCGATTTCTCCAATGTACATATACATAAGGATAGCTCGGCGGTTCAAATGAATAACGATTTGAGTGCACAGGCGTTCACTCATGGCAATGATATTTATTTTAATTCGGGAAAGTATGATACAAATAGTACAGAAGGTAAACATTTGCTGGCGCATGAGTTGACGCATACGGTGCAGCAGGGTGGAGCAAAGCAACGTCCATTCACAGGAAAGGTATCAGATAACAGTACTTCATCTTTTATATCAAGAGCAATCGAGCTTACCAAACAGCAAAAAAGTGATGAGAAGAAAGTTAAAGAGAAAGTACAAAAAGCGATTATTTTATTAGGTAAGATCGGATCCAAAATAGGCGATGCTTCACAAAAGGAATTGCTTGATCAGATGCTTAATATTTTCAATTTAATAACACCAAAGCATATAGGCACTTTAGATAGTAACCGGGGGCGTATAAGTTTGGGTGAAGTAGTGAAGTGGTTTATTACATTTACCAAGCCCGGTGAAATGGGCCGGCCTTACGAATACCATATCCGTTTCGATATGAGCCATGAAACAGAAGAAGAAGCTGATGCTTATTTCCATGAGACAAGCAACTATGGAGGAGCCATTGTAATTAAAGTAAATGCTGTAAAATCATATTCATCAGAACAACTTGCCGAAATATTGGTTCATGAAGCTGTTCATATGTTCTCACATATGCAGCGAACGGTGGAAGAAAGAATTGGAAGTAAAGAAGCGACAATGATTCCAGAAAAAGCGGCTGCAGGCATTTTAAACACTTCGTCTTTTTCCGAACTCCGAAAAACTTTTACAGTTCATTTCAGCGCAATTATTGGTTTTCTTAATAAACAAGACCATCGAAAATTTTCCTTAGATAAAATACCAGCTTCTATGGTAGATGAATGGAACAGAAAATTAATCGAAGAAACGATAGCCTATGAATACCAGTCAAGGATCAGACATGCTGTAACAAGAACAAAGTCTAAGGGTCCAACCATCACAATTGGTTTTGAGCCATTGGGATTTCTAAGAAGCTATATGACAAAACACTGGTTGAAAGATAAAGAAGATCAAGCTGCCATGACTTCCAAGGAAGGTTTGGGCTTATTAAAAGCGATGACTTCAGATATGCTGATCCTTCATGAAAATGTGGAAGCTCAGGTAGGTCCTTTTAAATGATACCCTGAAGTTAAAACATAGCTTCATTTTTATATGAGTTTAAAATAAAAAGTCGGAAACAAGAATAAGAAAAAAATGAGACCAATTCAGGCTAAAAATATTAAACCTACTAACTCCAGAAACGGTTCTTTCTTTCAAAAAGAAAGCAACTATAGTTTTTTTTCAAAAAGCAACAAGTCATCCTTTGTTCCTTCTGTAATTCAAACAAAATTAACCGTTAACCAACCAAATGATAAATATGAACAGGGAGCTGATGCCATGGCCGATAAAGTAGTGCAACGGCAAGCTATTCCATTTTTCAATCAACCAAACCAAACTAACTCATTTTTCAATACATCCTCTAGTTCCATTCAACGTAAATGTACTGCATGCGAACAGGAAGAAAAACTACAAAAAAAAGATTCCGATGAAAAAGAAATAGAGAACCTGCAACGTAAACCAATATTCGAAAGCAATCAGGAAGAACCAATTCAACGAAAAGGAGATGCAATAACTCAATCAGTCTCATCTCCATCCCTTGAAAGCAGTCTTAGCAATTCAAAGGGTAATGGTTCATCAATTCCAACATCCACGAACGATTCAATGAATAATGCTTTTGGAACTGATTTTAGTGATGTAAAAATTCATACCGATTCTTCTGCCATTCAAATGAACAAGGAACTAAATGCCCAAGCATTTACCCATGGCAGTGATATTTATTTTAATGAAGGGAAATATAATACCAATAATACAGAGGGTAATCGTTTATTGGCTCATGAGTTAACACATGTGGTACAACAGAATAAACTAGATGATAATATTATAAGTAGAGCAGTGAGTGATAGAAGCGTTTGCGATGGCACAGTTGACACTGCCGCACCACCCAGTCCACTAATTTTTGTTATTCTGTCAAATACAATTGCTGAAATGCACCTTTCTACAGCAAAGTTGACAATGACTTTAGATATGATGAATACTTCCGGAAATTTAGCGGGACCTGCTTTTGATGCCTATCGAAGAAGATTTGGTGATCCCGCTGCAGTAAGCAATAAATTCAGGAATAGGTTTAATAGCACTTTGCTTAATTCTCTTGCCGAAGCTCAGGCTTCAGAAATGACATCTCTTGTAGGGATATTGGATCGAATTGGAAACGTTTTAGCACGCGATATTGATTATCGTTGTATTGGTCCACATGCTAGGACCATTGGCGGTACTCTTTTTGATTGTGCAACTACTGGTTTTTCATTAATATCTACACAGGGTGTTAATAGAATTATCATTTGCCCATCTTTTTGGGGTTTAAACCCAGGCCAAAGAGGGGTTGGCTTAATTCACGAAGCGGTACATATCTTATTTCCGTTTGGGGATCACGATACAGCCCCTTTTGCTCAAAGTTCAAATCAACGACGTACTGAACCCGAATGTTATGCAAGTTTAGTAGCAGATTTAAATAATGTACAGCCTTTAGATCCGAGTTGCCCGCCGATATAGAAACTAAATTTTGAGAATAAAAAGCAAGGATTGAAAATTGGTAACCAAAAATGATAACAATGAAATCTGTGCAGTCAAAAAGTAATAGAAAGGAACCTTTAGGGAAAACGAAATCATTTTTTTTTACAAAAGAAAAAACTGATGATTTAAAACAAAACAATGAGTCATTTTTCCCAGTTAAAAATATACTTCAAAGAAAAACCGGAGATGAGCATAATTTGAAATCAGCTAAGTTTAAAGGCAATGCTGACCTAGAAGCTTGTTATGATGGTGATCAGCAAAGGTATCTTCATCACGGGTCTTCCGGCGAGTCGGTTAGAAAAGTTCAGGAGGCATTAATTGAATCAGGATATCCATTACCTATCTATGGAGCAGATGGAAAATTTGGAAACGAAACTGGCAATAATATATCCCGGTTAAAATCCGATAATTCAATTACTCCATCTGATCCTGTGGTAGGACAAAAAACCATTGCAAAGCTTGATGAAATGATGGAGAATAAAGGAAAAGATAATCCTCCCAATTTAAATTCATGTTTGGATTCATCAGTAAGCCAGGAAAAAGAACCGTTGCCGGATATACCAATACCAACAGTTACAAGAATGAAAGCTGATGAAATGTTTGAATTAATTAAGAAAAAACAAACACCCGGACATTTTATCCCAACCAATCCTCCATTAGGGGCTACCATACCGGAACTTAATAATGTTCAACCTGCAAAGGCTAAAGCAATACCGATTCCTGGAGAAAATTGTTTTCAATGTGTGGCAGAATGGGAAATGGTAAAACCAAAAGTTGATATTTTTATTGCTACTGGAACTTTTTCCGATGAACCAAAAAGATTTTTTGCTTCTCAGCAAGGCAGTGTTTCGGGATGTCCTGTTGGTGTTTCTTTAAAAGAAGTAAAAAAAGTAATTCTCCCTGAAGCGGAGCCCAAAATACTGGATGCTGAATTAGAGCATTGGTCAGATTTTGTTTTTTCCTATCTCTTTGTTGTTGGCAGGTATCTTTCAAACATCCGAAGATTAACGCCATCTCGTTCGCATTTGAAAGCACAAACTGAAGACGAGTGTTCACAGAAAGTTGATCAATTTATATTAGAAACCACAATAAGATTACCTGTTCCAAATCCTTTAGGAAATTTTGGTGATATAATGGGCAGAGACTTAATAGATCTGTATCATCCAAATACAGATAAAAGGGATAAAAATAATCACTCAGCGATATCTAAACCTCCAAAAAATAAATTACCCGTTTTTCCAAATATTGATACAGATATTAACCCTTTTGGTTGTGGCGCGTATTTTAGAAAATTTGATAAAGATTTAGGACCTGGCGTTCCAGGCCCAACTTCCATGGAAATTATTGAAGATGTTGACGAAAACATTCCACCATTAAAAAGCTGGCATTCTTTATGATTTTTGCAAGTACTTATATAAGTTTAAAAAAAGATATTGATTGCAAAGAAATAAAAAAATAAACCTATGTCCGAAAAAAAATTAGCTACAAGATGGAACCAGTTATTGCTCGATGCAATCTGCTTCACTAAAACCTCTCCTCCATTAGCAGCCCGTGCATTTGCCATGGTGCATACCGCTATGTTTGATGCCTGGAGCGTATATGATAAATGTGCTATCAGTACTTCCACCGCACAATATATTAAACTGCCCGAGACTGATTGCACCAAAGAAAACAGGCGCAAAGCATTTAGTTATGCCGCTTATCGTGTACTCACAGATCTTTTCTGGCTGGTACTGCCTCCCGAAAACAGGAATATGTTTCGCGACCTGATGTGTGAATGCAACTACAATCCGGATGATACCACCATTGATTGCAAAACACCGCAGGGTATTGGTAACCTGTCAGCGAGAATGATTATTGAATGCCGATACGGCGATGGAGCCAACCAGTTAGGTACGCTGCATTTACCAAACTGGTCCGATTATACCTGTTACGCCCCTATCAATACCTGGGATAAGGTAAACGATCTTAACCACTGGCAACCGTTGCGAAATAAAAAACAGGACGAATGGAAAATTCAGAATTTCTTGGTTCCCCACTGGGGATTAGTAAAACCTTTTGCATTGGATAGTGCGGCACAATTTCGTCCCACTGCTCCAGCAAAAAAAAATACACCCGAATTCTTCGGTCAGGCCGCTGAAGTGCTTCACATAAGCGAATGCCTAACCGATAAGCAAAAAGCGATTGCTGAATACTGGGCCGATGGTCCGGGTACCTTTACGCCACCGGGTCACTGGTTTGAAATTGCACAGTTTATAGCTGCCAAAAAAGAATACGGCAATTCTGATTGCATTCGAATGTATTTTTTATTGGGAAATGCTGTGCTGGATGCAGCTATTGCTTGCTGGGAGTGTAAACATTTTTATGACTATGTGAGACCCGTTACAGCCATTCGTGAATTAAACAGGGGCAAGAAGATTCACGCATGGGGTGGCCCCGGCAAAGGAACCATCGAAATGAATGGCGAAGAATGGATGCCCTATCAACCAATGGATTTTGTAACACCTCCTTTTCCTGAACAC
>JANNEK010000067.1:0-16560 GCA_031378605.1 Chitinophagaceae bacterium
GTTGGTGGTGGAGGAATCAAACCGGTTCCTTCTCCGCCGGGATGTACTATTTTAATATTTCCCTTACCATCTGAAAGGTATTCGAATGATTGGTTCTTATATTCCCCGTCCAACTCCGCAATACAACCGCTGATTATGGGAATCACTTGTGTATAATAGGTGTCTTCCCCTGCCTGAACCGAGTAAATAGGTTCGAGTTGAGTTTCTTTAATTCCGGTATAACGTGTTAATAGACCACCTCGTTGATTTATCATTTCTCGTACAAAGGTGATACAGACGGTATGGTGCGTGTATTCCACACCTGGTTTAAATATTCCATTTTCATCAAATAAATCTGGCCGCTTTTTTTTCATTTCCGCTTTGATATACTTAACTAAACTTTCGAGATCAGATAGTTTAAAAGTAGCTTGGGTGGTTATAGGAGGTTGGTATTTGCAAGTCGCCTGATAGTTGACGATTGTCTGTAAATCGCTTTCTTTAATTGATTTCATTTTTAAAAATTTTGGTGTGAGAAATTTCGTCCAGATCATACTAAAGGTAATTGCAATTATTTTTTTCTCAATCCCTCAATTGCGTGGTTTTTGAGAATACTTGCAAAGCTTGGAGTCTCTGGTCGTTCGATTAAAAAAGACTGCTTGAGCCCTTTTACTTCTTACTTCGATCTGGGTGCGGTAGCTCAGTAGGTAGAGCAGAGGACTGAAAATCCTTGTGTCGGCGGTTCAATCCCGCCCCACACCAAAAGCCAGGAAATTATCCTGTCTTTTTTATTTATACAACTCAAGCAGCATTATAAAAAAAGAATGAAATCCCTGAACCTTACTATTCTTAAGTTGTGCTGCTGTATGAATGAATAAAATAAAAATATTCCTTTTATAATAGCGTAGTTAATTCAAAACCTTCAAAACAACTATTTAACAAATACCGATAAGCCAATAGAAGTAGTTTTAGCATCGCCCAACGTGGTAGCAATACCATTTTTCCAGATCGTAGCTACTTCTAATACATTGTTAACTTTTTTAAGGCCCGTTACATATATATCCGTACCTGAAATATAGAGAGCACGGGCGCTTGAATTGGATGTGTTATCGGCCAATGCAGTAGCCACTCCGTTTTTCCAGATCTTCGCTACAAAAACCCCTGCAGTCACCTCTTCGCCGCATGCATATAAGTCGGCTCCTACGGCAAAGACCCCACGAACACCAGCCGGAGTGGATCCATTCGTAATGTTTGTAGCCACCCCGTTTTTCCATGTATTTGCTATAATGCCGCCGTTTGCCAACTTTGTATATCCGCCTGCGTACACATTTCCACTGGAAACAAATATAGATAATGCATCGCCTATAAAACGATCGGAGAGCAATGTTGCGGTACCGTTATGCCATGAAGTGGCAATAGATCCACCTGTAGAAGAGCCTCCAAGATATACATCATTACCCGAAACAGCCAGGCTACTTGCATAGCAATTTATTGTACCATCGGTAATATTAGTGAGCACGCCATTTTTCCAAAGTTTTATTACGGCCTTGCCATTAACGTTCAACTCAACCCCTCCAACATATACATCATTGCCTGAAACTACTACCCCTGAGGCCGAGGCTCCTCTTTTTCCATCTGTAAGGTTAGTTGCAATACCATTTTTCCACAACCTGGCTACGGATATATTGCTATTGATGCCACTGTTTTCATAACCGGCCACATACACATCGTTACCCGAAACATATACAGAGAGGGCACGAGCCGATTTTGTTCCGTCGGTAAGATTGATCGGCGTTCCATTCTTCCATAATTTAGCATAAGAGGTTCCGTTGTTAGTGGTTTCATAACCGGCCACATACACATCTTTAGTAGTAGAAGGAGGTAACGGGTCAGGAGTACTGTCGCCCTTTTTACAAGAACTCAATGATACAATAAAAGAGAAAGAAATTACAAACGTGATAATTATTATCTTTTTCATGTTGAATCGGTTTATTCAGAATTCAAAGTTGAATGAATGCAGGGCCTTTTACAATAGCGAAAATGGGTGAATTGTACAGGGTTCATAAAAACCGCGAAACGTTATTAAGTTACGAAGACATAATACGGGTGTGGATGAGTACAAATCTCTCAATAAATATAGATAGTAACCGGATATGCAATAATTAAAATTCTATTTATTAAATTTCCTGTTCAATTAACAAATTCAGTTTATATCCTTACTTTGTTCAACCAAAAAAATTGTACATGAAAAAATGCACGAGCCTCTTCCTCGTATTATTTTCAATTCAAAGTATGAGTCAGGATCTTCCTAAAAATTTTCCGGATATACTAAAAGCTGTAGAACCTCAACTCATTCATTGGAGGCAACATTTTCATGAATTTCCTGAACTCTCTAATCGCGAATTCAAAACAGGAGCATATATAGCAGATACCTTAAAGGCTTTAGGCCTCGAGGTAAAATACCCGATAGCAAAAACCGGCGTTGTAGCTATCCTTAAAGGTGGAAAGCCCGGTCCTGTAATTGCCTTACGGGCAGATATAGACGCATTACCGATTATAGAAAGAACACCCGTTTCATTTGCATCGAAAGTAAAATCAGAATACAATGGACAACAGGTGGGTGTTATGCATGCCTGCGGACATGATGCGCATACAGCCATTCTATTAGCTACAGCTAAAGTTTTGAAACAATTACAACATCTGGTACCGGGTACGATAGTATTCTTTTTTCAACCGGCAGAAGAAGGTTCACCCAATGGAGAAGAAGGAGGCGCTCCATTAATGATTAAAGAAGGGGTAATGGATAATCCAAAAGTAGAAGCTGTATTTGGATTACATATGGCTGCGTCTATGTCTGCCGGTAATCTTTCGTATAAAACCGGAGCAGCGCAGGCTTCTTCTGATTTATTTAAGATAGTGGTAAAGGGAAAAGGTAGTCATGGCTCAATGCCCTGGAGTGGTATTGATCCCATTATGGTATCGGCACAAATATTACAGGGGCTACAGCAAATTGTAAGCCGGCAATCGGAGTTAACCAAAGCGCCGGTGGTGATTTCTGTAGGATCGATGCATAGTGGTGTTCGTTCGAATATCATTCCTGAAACTGCGGAAATGAATGGTACCATTCGTACACTCGATGCAGCCATGCGTTTAGATATACATAATCGCATGCGCAGAACCGTTAAAATGATTGCAGAAAGCGCGGGAGCAACGGCTGAGATTGATATTGTAACACAAACTTTAGTGAATTATAATGATCCTGCATTGGCGAAAAAATTAATTCCTTCATTACAAAAAGCAGCAGGAATTGAAAATGTGAGCGAATCTGGCTGGACAACTGCTGCCGAGGATTTTTCTTTCTACGGACAAAAAGCACCCAGTTTCTTTTTTAGTTTAGGCGGAATGGCTAACGGAAAAGATCCTAGTACTATTGGTCAACATCATACCCCTGATTTCTTTTTGGATGAATCCGGATTTATAATTGGGGTAAAAGCTTTTTGCAATTTGGTGTTTGACTATGCAAGAGCAAAGTAAAATTTTTTGACAATTTGAAGATGAAGTTCACTATTGTTTGGGCAATTATTGCTTTTAGACAAAAAGCCCTTCATCATAAAGAGTTATCTGATAAATTGGAGGAGTTAAAAAATAAAACGCTGAGAGCGCTGAGTTTTTTTTACGCTCGTTCAATAATCAAATGGCTATGCGAACTTCGCGATACTGCTCTTCTTTGCTTTATATCTGATTTTTTGGAACGCAAAGGTCCCAAAGAACCGCAAAAAACACTGAGTTATTTTAACTCTTTAGTATCTTTTCCATTTGATCTCTTTTCTCTTTGATCTCCTTTCTCTTTGGTCTCTTTGCCCCGTTTCCCGTGCTCCAGATTTTTTGGAACGCAAAGGTCACGAAGAACCGCAAAAAACACTGAGTTATTTTAACTCTTTAGTATCTTTTCCATTTGATCTCTTTTCTCTTTGACCTCTTTTCCCATGCCCTCGATTTTTTGGAACGCAAAGGTCACGAAGAACAGCAAAAAACACTGAGTTATTTTAACTCTTTAGTATCTTTTCCATTTGATCTCTTTGACCCTTTTCCCATGCCCTCGATTTTTGGCAACGCATAGAACTGCAGAGAGCGCTGAGTTTTTTTGCACTTTTTCAATAATCAAATGGCTATGCGAACTTTGCGATACTTCTCTTCTTTGCGTTTGGTTTGTTGAGGAACGCAAAGAACCGCGGCGAACGCTGAGTTTTTTTATAACTTACATCCCTAATATTCCACGCATGCGATTTTATTCATTCTTATTTTTTTCATTGATAAGTTCTTCGATGCTCGCTCAACCATTCGGCGAACCAATTATTCATACCAATTTAATTACGATTGCCCGAGATAGTTTTGGTGTACCCCATATTTTTGCGCCCACCGATGCTGAAGTAGCATATGGACTTGCATGGGCACATGCCGAAGATGATTTTGAAACCATTCAAACCCTTATGTTAACGGCGAAAGGAAGACTAGGAACTTATTTAGGTAAGAAGGGTGCCCAGGTAGATTATGTATTTGGATTACTGAATACAAAAGCAACCGTTGATCAGCAATTTGAAACTATGGACCCTAAATTTATCAACCTGATAAAAGGATACCTGCTCGGATTAGAAGCTTACGCCAACAAACACCCGAAAGAATTGCTTACAAAAAACGTATTTCCCATTACTGTTCAGGAATACCTTGCGGCAACCTGCTTTTCAGTAGCTATTTTTTGTGGAATAGATAGAACACTACCGACAATTTTCAATAATGCAATGCCCGAGTTGGCTGGTTTTAGGGGGGAAGGATCCAATGCATTTGCAGTACGTTCAACTAAATCAGCAAGTGGAGAAAATATGCTGGTGATTAATGCACATCAACCTATTGAAGGGCCTACAGCTTTTTATGAAGCACATTTACAAAGTGAAGAAGGATGGAATATACTCGGCGGTCTGTTTCCCGGAGCACCATTAATTTTTCATGGAGTTAATAATAATCTCGCATGGGCGCACACGGTAAATTTCCAGGATAAGGTTGATGTGTACCAATTACAAACCGATAAAGAACATCCTGGTAAATATAAAGTAGATGGAGAATGGCTGACATTGGAAAAAAGAAATATCACGTTAAAGGTAAAGGGTATACCAATAAAAGTTAAAAGAGCGGCCTATACTTCCATTTATGGTCCAACAATTCAATCTCCATCTGGTGCATATTATTCTTTACGTGTACCTGCACTTATGGATGCTAAGGCACTGCAACAATGGTATGCCATGAACCGCGCCAGTAATTTCAGCGAGTTTTATACAGCGCTTCAGCAACATCATTTACCAATGTTTAATATTGTATATGCCGATAAGCGGGATACAATTTTTTATATTTCCAATGGAAGAATTCCTCTGCGTAACCCAGATACTGCTTTTCATTGGAGCAGTACAATTGCAGGTAATACCCGCCAAAGTTTGTGGACGGAGATAAAACCATTTAGTCAATTACCACAATACATTAATCCTAAAGCGGGATATTTATATAATACCAACCATTCGCCATTTCTTGCGACAGATGAAAGTGAAAATCTCTCTTCATCTCTTTTTGATTCGAATGATGGCTACGAGCGTTATCACAATAATCGAAGCCGCCGTGCAAAGAACCTACTGGATCCATTGGAAAAAATCAGTTATGCAGATTTACAACGAATAAAATTTGACCGGCAATTACCCGATCAGATTTTATTTCCCTATGGATTTACAGCCGACTCACTGTTTTTAGTAAACGAAAAAGATAATCCCGCTTTAGCCCCGTTAATAAATGCTTTCAAAAACTGGGATCATATTGCCGGAGTAGATAGTAAGGGGGCCTTGGTATATAGTTTAGTCTATAGTATTGTACCAGAAGTGATGGGTGGGCGCAGTAAGGATACCTTAACTATGGCAGAAGCTATTGAAGTATATACACGTATTCACGATTACCTTATGAAATATTTTAACCGGCTTGATCTAACATTGGGTGAGGTACAAAAACTCGTTAGGGGAAATGAGTCGTGGCCACAGGCAGGAGTACCCGATGTATTAGCGGCGGTAGGAAGTGTAGAATGGAAAAATGGATTAAGAAGAATGACTGGCGGGGACGCTTATATTGCATTTGTTCGGTTTCCCAAAGATGGTAGTTTACCGATTATAGAAACCATAAATACATTTGGAGCGAGTATGCATCAGAATAGCCCACATTTTGCAGACCAGCGAGCGATGTATCAATCGCAACAGTTAAAGAAAATGTCTTTAGATAAAGCAGAAGTACTAAAAAAAGCAGAAAGAATATACAGGCCTGAATAAATAATTAGACTAGTGTAAGTTGGCGTATATCCATTCACACAAAAAGGTCAGAAATACTTTGTAAAATGGCTTCGCGCTTTCGTGGCAAAAGATAACCGCAAAGCCGCGGAGAAGAGTACTGCATCTTTCTACAGCAAAAAAATTAGTATGTTACCCGATATAAGAGTATACTCCTCCGCAAAAAAGAATAGAGATATTTCTTAAAACAACTTCGCGCTTTCGTGGCAAAAAATAACCGCAGGAGGCGCAAAGCCGCGGAGATGAGTATTCCATCTTTCTGTGGCAAAAAAGTACTACGTTACATGATACTAAGAGTATACTTCCTAAAACAACTTCGTGCTTTCGTGGCAAAAAATAACCGCATAGGAGGCGCAAAGCCGCGGAGATCAGTATTGCATCCTTAAGCAGTAAAAAATTAGTACGTCACCCGATATAAGAGTATACTCCTCCGCAAAAAAAAGAATAGAGATATTTCTTAAAACAACTTCGCGCTTTCGTGGCAAAAGATAACCGCAAAGCC
Organism: Chitinophagaceae bacterium; assembly: GCA_031378605.1. Classification (GTDB taxonomy): domain Bacteria; phylum Bacteroidota; class Bacteroidia; order Chitinophagales; family Chitinophagaceae; genus Endoryza. The sequence continues at coordinate 6,853 of JANNEK010000067.1, forward strand.
GCTGAGATGAGTATTGCATCCTTCTGCAGTAAAAAATTAGTACGTCAGAATAGATTTAACTTAACACTAGTTTTTGTTTATGGAACACCAACCTTCCTCAAAAGAACAAAGTTCATTTTATTAAGGGTTATCAAAAGTTGGCCATTGCCATTTCGGCGGCATTTTTCACGATCCCCAAATCATTCACTCCTTTGAATCCGCTAAAGCCACAAGAGATTCGGGTTTCTGCATCAAGCTGTATCGGTTGGCCACCTTCCCAACCCATTAAATCGGGGAGTTCGATACCAAAATCTCTGTAATTTATTTTATCGGTAAATACCAATCGTTCAAATTCACCGGTCTTATATCCGGTTATCCATACCTGTGACGCTTTTCGGTAAGCGATATCGTAGTATCTTCTTCCACGAAGTTTGTCTGTTCCCCATATCTTGCCATATATATTTCCAGCATCATCAATAATACAAAGTGCAACATTTCCCTGAGATATACTCCAGTCGGGGGCACTGTTTTGAAAACCGGGTATCTTTTCAGTGATATTTTCGATTACCTTATTTATTATTTGCTTTAGATGGCTGTTGGTCATGATAGTTTTTTTAAAGTTACTACTAAAGCCACCTTCACTTACACGGGGGCATAATAAATTTTGAACCCTACTACTAATTTCTTTCTTAGCCTTTTGAAATTTTCTGGTTAAATTTAAGTTTCAAAAAATAAGACAATGATGAAATTTAGCAGCTTCTCTCTTAACAGGTTTGTATTTTTAACATTCATTTTTTTAGTTCATCATCCAATGTTGAATGCTCAATCTTCCGACAAAAAGCTTACGATCGAAGGCAGGTGGGACATCACTTACCAGGAAGAAACTAAACAAAAGCCATCCTGGCTAGAAATTTCACATTCGGGGTTACGTACCTTGGTAGGACAATTTGTTGCAGATGGCGGAAGTGCGAGACCCGTTTCTCAGATTGTTATGGAAGACGATAAATTTCATTTTTCTATTCCACCTCAATGGGAAAATACTTCTACCGATTTAAAAGTTGAGGGAATTTTTTCTGGCGATCAGCTAACGGGAACGATTAGTCTGCCTATTGGAAAAACCTATCCCTTTGTTGCAGTTCGGGCTCCATCTTTAAAGAAAAGCAAACCACCGGTATGGGGTGCGCCTATTCGTTTATTTAATGGTAAAGATCTAACGGGCTGGAAAGCGTTAGGAGAGAATCAGTGGGTCGTAGAGAATGGAATATTGCGCAGCCCAAAATCTGGCGCTAACATACGTACAGAACAAGTATTTAATGACTTCAAATTACATATCGAGTTTCGGTATCCTAAACATAGTAATAGTGGTGTATACCTTCGCGGCCGATACGAAGTTCAGATTGAAGACAGTAAAGGAGTGGAACCCTGGAAGGGAGGCCTTGGTGCCATCTATGGTTTTATTAAACCCCGTGAGAATTTAGCAAAAGATGCCGGAGAATGGCAAAGCTATGATATTACGCTTTCGGGCAGAATAGTAACGGTGGTGCTTAATGGAAAAACAGTTATTCTGAATCAGGAAATTCCTGGTATTACCGGAGGCGCCCTTGATAGTAATGAAGGAGAACCGGGCCCGATTTTTATGCAGGGCGATCATGGCCCGATTGAATATAGAAATATTATTATTACACCTGGTAAATAAAAAACTATCTGAATTTTAATTATAAAAATCAATGGTGCTAAATAATTTTTAAAGTTGTTTTTGAGGAGTTAAAGTATATTTTTCTATATCGGCTATATCTATTTTAATTAATTATTATGGCAGCACCTACCAGCCCGAAGGAATTATCAGCAATTCCTGTAATCGATTATAAAAACATACGACCTTTTCTTAAAACGGGGGATATTGTTTTTTGCAGTGGAGGGTATTTTTTTAGTAAAATCATTCAATCGCTTACAAAAAGTACCTGGAGCCATTGCGGGATTATTTATAAAGATGCTGAACTTGAAAGAGTACTAATTCTGGAAAGTGAAACGCTGATTGGTGTACGGTTAATACCTGTTACAAAATATCTTAAAGATTACAAAGAAAAACGGCGCCCTTACAAAGGGAAAATGATTGTTGCTACTTTTGAAGAAGCATCTGTAACGATTGATATAAAACGGGGAATAAGCTTTGGGCTCGATCAATTGGCACAGCCTTACGATAACTGGGAAATTTTTCGTATCCTGCTCCGCATCCTATTTAAACGAGGTAAAAAAGAAAGAAACCGGAGTTATATTTGTTCCGAATTGGTGAGAGATATTTATACTAAATCTGGTATTACTATACAACTTAATAATAGTTATATCAGCCCCGATGATATTTGGAAATTGCCACAGGTAAAAATGAAATACAGAATATTATAACGTTTCTTTATTTCGTTATCATGCTACCCGGACTATTCTTTCAGTCATAATTAACCGATATCCAGGTTTTATCATAAGTGTTTTTTCTACGTCAGGTTATAGAGGGTATCCTGCAAGTGTGTGTATATTACCTCTGAATTGCGGGTTACCGAATCGTTATGTGGCTAGTACTAAAACACAATACCCGGGCGGGTGCCATAATACACAGTGATGTGCTGCTGATTTAATATCAGGCTGAAATTAAAAGCTGGTAGTCGGGAAAAATTACAGGCAGAGGATCTGGACGAATTACTAGTAATGCAACGAAAGTCTACTCGGCCTGTTTTATTGAAAAGAACTTTTTTTATAGTCAGTAAATCCATCGGTTTTCCTATAATTTCAACAAAATCTATACCCCACCCATTAGAAACTGTATGATTGAATAAAATAATGGCCATTTTAGAACTTTTAAAGGCGTTATTTTGTTATTGAAATTCAATATATAATTTATGATAGCTATTCTGTTGTTTTTTCTTCTGCACTGGTTTTTATCCTTATTTTTTCACTCATTTTTTTTACATAGATATGCATCACACCAAATGTATACTGCCAGTAAAGCATGGGAAAAAATATTTTATTTCCTGACCTGGTTCATACAAGGATCTTCTTTTTTAGTACCCCGTGCCTATGGCGTAATGCATCGTATGCATCATGCCTACAGTGATACAGAGAAAGATCCTCACTCGCCACATTTCTTCAAAGATGTTTACCAAATGATGAAACATACCGCGAAAATATTTAGTGCGTTTGTTACAAAAAAAAATATACCCGAGCCAGAATTTACCAGCGAATATTTACCCGTTTGGGATAGGCTCGATCGGTTTGGACATAACAATATTACCAGAGGTGTATTTGTAGTTGGCTATTGCTGCTTCTATGTTTTCTTTGCTCCAGGCTATTGGTGGTATCTTCTATTGCCAATCCATTTTTTTATGGGGCCTGTTCAGGGAGCTATTGTAAATTGGTTCGGGCATAAACTGGGTTACAGAAACTACGGACTCAATGATCATTCCAAAAATACTACACCCTGGGGAATTTTACTAATGGGCGAATTGTTTCAGAACAATCATCATAAAGCCAAAGACAATGCTAATTTTGCCCGTAAGTGGTTTGAGTTTGATCTAACTTTTCTCATTATGCGAGGTTTGCATGCCATTCATATTATAAAGCTGAAACCTTTAATATTGCCTTTGTAGTTACTGCGTTATTCTTTTTCGAACAATAAGAAGTGCTGGATCGGGAGAAAGTCGCCCTTATAAGCTAATTCAAAGCCACAAGCTTTAAACTCTTTTTTCAATTGCAGCACGGTTGTTTTATGTAGCGCCTTTATAGGAATCGATGGGTCTTCGCCACGATATTCGAGTAATAATATTTTTCCCTTCGTTTTTAAGGACTTACGGATGGCCAGTAACATTTCATAAGGAAATTCCAATTCATGATAAACGTCTACCAGTATTGCTAAATCAATACTATTATCGGGGAGATTGGGAGAATGATCGGATCCCTTTATAATTTCAATTACAGAATCTTTCAGTACATCTTTTTTATTCTTCAGATAATCGATCAATTCGTCTTGAATCTCTACTGCATAAACTTTGCCCTGCGGAACCTTTGGAGATAATTTAAAACTGTAATAACCTGTTCCCGCACCAATATCTGCAATAACCCCATTTGCTTTTATAATTATTTTTTCGATGGCAAGGTTTGTATTCTCCTCCTGATTGCGATTATCTCTTTCTAACCACTCGCTTCCCGAAGCTCCCATTACATGGCTGATTTCTCTTCCGTAGTAATATTTCCCTATGCCATCAGCAGAAGCTTTACCATAAGTATAGACAGTATCTATCGTTGGTTTTAATACAACTCTTTTTTGTTGCGAATTGCAGGTTGCAAAACTGCAGGTAAAAAACACGATTGCAATGGTTAGTTTCGTTTTCATATCTCAATTATTCTTTAGCCCTTATAATAAATAAATCACATCAATTATTTGATAATAAAATTTTTATTTACATAAGAATGTGCTTTTACTATTTCCCGATCCGTAAATATCAACTACTGTTATGGTAAGTGTAAGTTGACGTATATCCATTCATACCAAAAAGGTAGAAGTGCTTTGTAAAATAACTTCGTGCTTTCTTGGTACAAGATAACCGCAGACGCAAAGCCGCAGAGAAGCGTACTGCATCTTTCTACGGCAAAAAAAATAATATAGATACTTCCTAAAACAACTTCGCACTTTCGTGGTAAAAGATAACCGTAAAGGCGCGAAGCCCCTGAATGAGTATTGTATCCTTCTGCAGCAAAAAATTAGTACGTCAGAACAGATTTAACTTAACACCAGGTTATTTTTTCTTTGCTCCACGTTTTATCGGTTTGCCATATTTCTTCATCATCCGATCTTTCTTTTTTACAATAAAATTTACTTTACTATTTTTTGCAGATTTCGGATGAAACGAAGGTCCCGCTTCTTCTTTTTTAGGAACCTTTATCTGAATGGTTTTCATAAATACCTTTGGCTTTTCTTCTTCCGTTAAAACCTGCGAGATACTTAGGGTAACAGGCAAGGGCAACACAGGCACCTTGCATTTCATTAGTTTTTCGATAGCAACTATAAACGGCTTTTCTTTTTCTGTAACAAACGTTATCGATATTCCCATTTTATCAGCCCTACCGGTACGGCCTATTCGATGAATATAGTTTTCGGGTACTTCTGGTGTATTAAAATTAATGACATGCGTTACCTCAGCGATATCAATTCCCCTTGCTACAATATCTGTAGCAATAAGAAATCGGTAATTTCCTTCTTTAAATTGCTTTACAGAATTAAAACGATGGTTTTGTTCTTTATTCGAATGAATAACTCCAACAATACCCGGAAATTGTTCTTCCAATACTTCGTATAATTGATCGGCCATTTGTTTGGTAGAAACAAATACCAATACCTTCGTCATCGTATCATCTTCCAAAACCAACCGATGAAGCAGGTTTACTTTTGTATAAAAATTTGGCACATCGTAGGAAGTTTGAATGATATTTTCCAGCGGTGTGCCGGTTGGTGCCGCCTCTACTCTAACAGGATCATTAAAATAACTATCAATAAGTGCTTCTACATCTTCAGTCATTGTAGCCGAAAATAACAGGTTCTGCCTTTTAGCAGGCAAAAAATCAAGTATGTTTTTTAATTGCGTTCTAAATCCGAGGTTCAACATTTCATCTACTTCATCAATTACCAGCTTCTTGATTAATTTTGTTTTAAAGGCTCCATTCATTGCAAGGTCATACAGTCGTCCCGGTGTTGCAACCAATATATCCACTCCTTTTTCAAGGTCAAGTTTTTGGGTGTTAATATTTACTCCTCCATATACGCCTGTTACGATCACACTCATATATGGAGTTAGTGATTTAACGGCCTCTACTACCTGTACAACCATTTCGCGGGTAGGCACAATAATAAGTATCTGCGGCGATTTACTATTATTAAACTTCCATTGTTTCAGGCAGGGCAGCAAATAAGCAAATGTTTTCCCGGTTCCTGTTTGTGCGATGCCACATACATCCCTACCCGATAGTACAATCGGAAAAACTCTGTGTTGAATAGTAGTTGGAATAGTATATCCCAATTCATCCAATGCGGATAATAAGGGAGTATTTAAATTTAAGTCACGAAATGTCATAATTGAGCCGATAAAAATCAAAGGTAGGCTTTAATTAATTCTGTATTAATTAACCTGATTGAACATCGCCCGTTAAGCTCTAAAATACATTTTACTATTATTTTTTCAGATCATTGTTCTGTTCAATATTATTAAGATTAATATAGCTCAAGTGTTGATTTAACCATTATAAAAAATACAACGTCTTTTATCTATCATTATTTAAAACCACGCAAGTCATCGGGCAGGAGCTGATAATATAGCCTTTACTTCGGTTAAATTTATGCCATAAGAATAAATAGAACGATTCTTTCGGCTATTAAAAAAATATTTTCATTAAACAGGCATAATTATTAACTTTCAATAACAGAGTGTCAAAAAAATAACCATGCTAAAAAAAGGAATTACGTTATTGCTTCCTGTATGCTTTTTGATATGCTGCAGTGAAAAGAAAAGTATTATTGAAGGTTTGTCACCACAGGAAACTGTTAAAAGCATACAGTTGCCCGAGGGTTTTAAAATAGAATTAGTTGCCAGTGAACCCATGATTTCGGACCCGGTAGCTATGGAAATAGATGAACAAGGAGATATATATGTAGTAGAAATGCATGGATACCCTGAAGATACTACCGGATCGGGTATGATTAAACTACTGACCGATATTAATGGCGATGGCTTTCCTGATAAAAGCGTTGTGTTTGCCGACCATTTAAAACTGCCAACCGGTATTATGAAATGGAAAAAAGGATTTCTTGTAGTAGACGTACCCGATCTTCTTTATTTAGAAGATACTAATAATGATGGGAAAGCAGACATCAGAAAATCGATACTAACGGGAATGGCACTTACCAATCCACAGCATATTTCAAATACACCCATTTTTGGCGTCGATAACTGGATTTATATTGCGCATATGGGAAGTATAACGCCTAAAATATCTATGGTATTTAATGATACAGGAACCAGTGTGCGATTTACCGGTAATTCTTCGGCAAATCAATTACCACGTAATGCCGATGGACGCAACCTGCGTATCAAACCAGATAGTTATGAAATGGAAAAGCTTTCTGGTGAATCGCAGTATGGCCAAACCTTTGATCAATGGGGGCATCACTTTTGTGTTGAAAATGCAGATCATATTTTTCATGAGGTAATCGCTGCGCGCTACCTGGGTCGAAATCCAGACTTACTTGTTGCCGATGCATCAGCCTATATTTCTGATCATGGCAATGCTTGTGATGTATATCCTATTACGATCAATCCCGAAAATCAATTACTCACCGACCGTGGCGTGATCACCTCTGCCTGTGGAATAACCTGGTACCAGGGAGGTTTATTTCCCGATAGTTTTAATAATATAACATTTGTAGCTGAGCCTACCAGCAATATCATTCATGCCGATCGTATAACTGAAAAAGGCGCTTCCTTTACGGCGTCAAGGGTATATGAAAAAAAAGAATTCTTTGCCTCTGCAGATGGCTGGTGCCGCCCGGTACAATGTTATATAGGCCCGGATGGTGCGCTCTATGTAATCGACTATTATAGAAAAATAATTGAACATCCCGAATGGTTAAGCGAAGAAGTTATTAACTCCGGGGAATTATACAAAGGTTCCGAAAAAGGAAGAATCTATCGAATAACACCAACCAGTAGCCCAACATTAAACTGGTGCAGTCAACTAAAATTAGGAGCAGCTTCCACCGATCAATTAGTACAACTATTGAATAACAATAATAGTTGGTGGCGTAGGCATGCCCAGCGATTACTCATAGATAAAAAAGATCTCACTGCTGTTTCACTTTTGAATCAGCTAATTGATACTGCTTCTTCGGCAACGGCAGTGGTTCATGCCTTATGGACATTAGAAGGGTTCAATCGTTTAGAAAGCACTATTCTTTCAAAAGCCTTGCATCATTCCAGCGAAGGAGTAAGAGAAAATGCCATACAATTGGCTGAAAAATATATAGAACGCTTTCCGGCCCTCCAAAATGAATTATTCCGTTTGCAAAACGATCCTTCGCCCAAAGTTCGGTTTCAATTACTTTGTACACTCGGTTCAATTAAAAATGCGGTGAGTGAAACGATACAACAAAAATTATTGAGGCAGGATATAGAAGATAAGTGGGTACAGATTGCTGCATTAAGTTCTGCCGTAGGAAAAGAATTGAGCTTACTGCAAAAAACAATTCCTGCTATTTCTTCCGGCCCAACAGAAGGAAAAGCATTATTCTTTGCAAATTGTGCAAGTATAATTGGTTTGGCTCAACAACAAAAAGATATAAATAAAATTATTGAACTGGCCTGCACCAACAATACTGTTGCTTCCTCCTGGTGGCAGACTGCTTGTTTAAAAGGATTGGCAAAAACGATCTCGTTAAAAGGTGTTCCTGAAAATACGAATAGAGCAAAAGTATTACTTCTTTCAAAATTTTCTTCAGAAGCCCCTCCTGAATTGAGATCTGCAGCTTTAGAATTATTAACAATACTCGGCCCTTTAAAAAATACTTTATTTACTAAAAACCTGGCACTTGCAAAAAGGCTCGCTTTTGATAAAAAAGCGGTTATTGATTTCCGTATAGATGCATTAACCATAATTGCTATCAATAACAATAATGAAGATACTATACTGGCCGAAAAAATATTGTCAGATACAGAAGAACCCGCGTCACTTCAACAGGCAGCTATTCGCACATATAATAGTCTTTCCCCCGTGGGCGCAAGTCTCTGTCTTGTCCGTAACTGGGAAAAACTTTCTCAGGATGTTCGGGTTGCAGGCATGGAAATATTTCTTTATTCTCCTGAGAATATAAATTTATTATTAGCAGCGGTAGAAAAGAAAGTAATACAAACCACTTCTATTAGCTGGCCACAAAAAGTAATATTGATGAATAATGATAATGAAGAGATACGCAAACGTTCCAGAAAATTATTGGCCCCGGAAATTGAAAGCAGGGAAATTGTTTATAAAAAATACCAGGCTGCTATAAGCTCCAAAGGAGATACAAAAAAAGGATTGGTTGTATTTAAGAATGTATGTGGTACCTGCCACCAGGTGGGTGGTACACATGGAAAAAATGTTGGACCCGACCTGGGTTCTATTCGTAATCGTGATGCGGCTTCAATTATGGGTGATATCTTAAATCCCAATCGCTCCATTGCAGTTACCTATGAGTTATGGACAGTAACCAAAACGAATGGAGAAAAAATTAGCGGTATAAAATCGGGAGAAACATCTGCCGCCGTTACATTAAAAAATTTGAATACTATTGAAATAACCATTGCCAGGGCTGATATAAAATTGATGGAAGCATCCGAAGTATCGGCAATGCCGGTTGGTTTAGAAGCTTCCATTTCCATTGAAGACATGACCAACCTGCTTACTTTTTTAAGAGAAGGTAACTAGTGGTACGTTAAACAAATTCAGCCGCACTAATTTTTTTGCCACAGAAAGATGGAATACACATCTCCGCGACTTTGCGGTTATTTTTTGCCACGAAAGCGCGAAGTTGTTTTAGGAATCACCCTATTCTTTTTTGTTTAGATAGGTTATACTTTGATATATAGTTAGCATAACAACAGGTAACATACTATTTTTTTGCTTTAGAAAGATGCAGTACGCTTCTCTGCGACTTTG
>JANNEK010000082.1:0-60323 GCA_031378605.1 Chitinophagaceae bacterium
TTTTAATTTTTCTAAGGTCGCTGAAGAGCTCACCTTTTCCCCGGATGAAAAATCACTGCTATTGATCGCATGAATCGATCCATTTAGTTGGTAAAGAGTTGATGCTATACCTGCCTGACTTATTACTAATTTATTGTAGTCATCAATACTTTCTACAATTTCGCTCAGGTAGCGGATTCTTGACGGAGGAATGATCAGTGTTTTACTCACCGTGTCTTTATGAATAATGGAACTAATAGTACCGAAGCGTACCCCCGTTTTCTTCTCAATAGCTATTAGAATTTTTTCGAACAACTCATTTACTCCAGTATCATTAAACTGGGAGGCGATGGTTCCAATGATGGGTAGATCTTCGTCCTTCGCTAAAAATAATTGATGATTGCGTTTGTATTGCTTACGTACATCAGCCAGCGCATCCAGTGCACCGGCTTTATCAAATTTATTAATGGTTATTACATCCGCATAATCGAGCATATTTATTTTCTCCAGTTGCGAAGCGGCGCCATATTCTGGCGTCATTACATATAGACTTACATCGCAATAATCTAAAATACTCGCGTCGCTTTGTCCAACGCCGGCACTTTCCAAAATAATAAAATCGTATCCAGCTTCTTTACAAATATCAATTGCATCCTGTACAAATTCACTTAATGCTTTATCACTTTCACGGGTTGCTAAACTTCGCATATACGCACGGGGATGGTGAATCGAATTCATTCGGATACGATCACCCAATAATGCTCCACCTGTTTTTTTCTTAGAAGGATCTACGCTTATAACAGCAATCGTTTTTTCTGTAAATGCATTTAAGTAACGACGAACAATTTCATCAGTAACACTACTTTTACCGGCGCCACCAGTGCCCGTTATGCCAAGTATAGGAGCCCCAACGTTAGTACCCGATTTTTCAGTTGGCTTGCGTTTACTTCTTCCGTCAATTCCGTTTTCGGCCGCCGTAATAGCTCGCGCTATTTTTCTGACATCCCGTTTTTCTCCAAGAGGTAATTTATTGCCCCATTTAGTGAACGCAGTCCAATAATCAGACTGTTGCCAATCTCCTCCCCCTTTGGGGGAGGCCGGGAGGGGGCCACACAATTGAATCACTTCTTCAATCATTCCCTCCAATCCCATTTTCCTGCCATCGTCGGGCGAATAAATTTTTGTGATCCCATACTTATGCAACTCATCAATCTCCTGCGGTAAAATAGTGCCACCACCACCACCAAAAAGTTTTATATGACCGCATCCATTCTCTTCTAATAAATCTTTCATGTATTTGAAAAATTCTACATGTCCTCCCTGGTAACTGGTAATTGCAATGCCTTGCGCATCTTCTTCTATGGCACATTCTACAATTTCAGCAACGGAACGGTTATGGCCCAGATGAATAATCTCAGCGCCTTTACTTTGCATAATCCTTCGCATAATATTAATAGCAGCATCATGTCCATCAAACAAACTTGCAGCAGTAACTATTCTTATTTTATTGAGAGGTGTGTTATTCATAAAACTACATTCTAAATCTATGTAAAGTTACTAGAAAATGCTAATGCTTGTTAGCGCGCGATAAACGATTGCATAAATAGGTTTTGTGTGAAGCAAAATTGGAAGTAGCTTAGACAGCAAACTAATTGTACAATGAAATTGATTCGCTTTGGCCCCGTTACAGAAGAAAAACCGGGTATTCAATTAGCAGATGGTACCCGATTGGATATTGCGGGTTTTAAAGAAGATTATACCGAAGAATTTTTTTCGCGTGATGGTATTAGCAGATTGAGAACCTGGTTAGAAATAAATCATGCTACTTGCCCCGTGGTGGGAGATGAAGTACGATTGGGGCCCGCCGTTTGCCGGCCCTCAAAAATAATTTGTATTGGCCTTAATTATTCCGATCATGCATTGGAAGCAAAAATGCAGGTACCTCCCGAACCCGTCATCTTTTTTAAAGCCAGTTCGGCTATTTGCGGACCAAATGACTCATTGGTTATTCCAAAAAATAGTACTAAAACCGACTGGGAAGTTGAGCTGGCCGTAGTAATTGGAAAAAAAACCAGTTATATAGAAGAAAAAGAGGCGCTGCAGTATATAGCAGGTTATATGCTACACAACGATTATAGTGAGCGTGCCTTTCAATTAGAACGAAGCGGACAATGGGTAAAAGGAAAAAGTTGCGATACGTTTGCGCCGATTGGCCCGTATCTTGTTACCCCTGATGAAATTCCTGATATCGATAATTTACGTTTATGGCTAACCGTAAATGGAAAAATGATGCAGGATGGCAATTCAAAAAATCTTGTATATAAAATTCCATTTTTAATAGCCTATTTAAGCCAGTTTATGACTTTATTACCGGGAGATATTATTAGTACTGGAACACCTGCCGGCGTTGGAATGGGGCAAAAACCTGAATCGATTTATATAAAACCGGGAGATGTGATTGAGCTTGGTATCGATGGGTTGGGGAGTAGTAAACAAAAAGCTGTTGCATGGGGTTAAAAATAGAATTAATCTAATATGCGCATTGGAACTATGAAAATATATACGCTCAAATGTGTTTATAGCTATTGGAAACATAGATCATAATTAATAACGAAATCTATTCTAACTTTTACTTACAATAATAGTATACCACCAAAGGAGCATCGAACTATAAACCAAAAACCATAAACTACAAACCCAAATGCAACGACATTATCTTGCCCTCGACCTTGTAGACGAACCCGACCTGATTGCCGAATACGATCGCTGGCATCAAAAAGTATGGCCCGAAATCATTAAAAGTATAAAAGACGCAGGTGTTACAGTTATGGATATATATCGAACGGCTAACCGAATGTTTATGATTATTGAAGCCACAGACGATTTTACGTTCGAGAAAATGGCTGCTATGAATGCTGCGAATTCTAAAGTACTGGCTTGGGAAGAATTAATGTGGAGCTTTCAACAGGCAATGCCGGGGGCAAAACCCGGCCAAAAATGGGTTAAGATGGACAAGATATTCAGTCTTCCAAACCCTGAATAATAAATTTTAGTACTTACAACTTATGCTTCACGTTACAAAATATTATAATGCTATTGATACCCCCTCCAGTGGTGGTGGTATAGGTACGATTGATTCGCACGTACATTTCTGGAAATACGATAAACAGCGGGATGCCTGGATTACCAACGACATGAAGATTTTACAGCAAAATTATTTACCCGAACATTTTTCTTTAACCGCAAAAAGAAATGAAGTAGAAGGGGTGATTGCAGTTCAGGCCCATCAAAGTGAATTGGAAACACATTTCCTGGTGGAACTTTCAAAAACACATCCTATTATAAAGGGAGTAGTAGGATGGATTGATTTGCGCGCCGATAATTTAGAAGAACGGTTGCTCTATTTCTCCCAATATCCAATCATAAAAGGATGGCGACATATAGTGCAGGCCGAACCCAATGATTTTTTATTGAGAGAGGATTTTCAAAGAGGAATTAGCTGTCTTGCGAAATATAATTATACTTATGATATTTTAATCTACCCCAAGCAATTAAGCGCGGCATTATCATTTGTTCAAAAATTTCCTGACCAAAAATTAATGATTGATCATTGTGCGAAACCTGAAATAAAAAATAAAAATATAGATGACTGGAAATTGAAGCTGAAAGAAATTGCAAAACATCCTAATGTATATTGTAAATTATCGGGATTGTTTACCGAAGCTTCCTGGAAAGAGTGGAGCCCTGCTGATTTTTATCCATACCTGGATATAGTATTTGAAGCATTTGGTACCAATAGGTTAATATATGGGAGCGATTGGCCGGTAATTTTATTAAGTGGTATCTATGTTCAATGGAAAAGTTTAATTGAAAAATATTTAGAAAATTTTTCGTTAGAGGATAAAGAAAAAATTCTTGGTTTGAATGCGAATGAATTTTATAAGCTTGGCCTCCCCTAGCCCCTCCAAAGGAGGGGAATGGGTAACACCAAAAATAGTTGTAACTTCTTTTTAATGCTTTCTCATTGATCTATACATTATGTGCAAAAAGATTTAAAATATATCGCCATCGTGCCTTAACTAAAATGAATGTGATAATTTATTAACCAGCTAAACAATGCTTTCCTCCAGATGGTGGAGAGTCGGAGGGGTTCATATGAAACTACATTTAACCAATAAAGTATTCATCGTTACGGGTGGTGCCAAAGGAATTGGTGCAGCGATCAGTAAAACCCTGGCCGAAGAAGGAGCTATTGTAATGATTGCCGGAAGAGATAAAGACGATAATCAAAAAATGGTAGATACAATAATCAAAACAAAAGGGAAAGCAGCCTTTCAAACAGTCGAATTAGCCGATGCAAATACTTGTAAAGAATTAATTGATTTTACTATTGATAAATACGGACAGATAGATGGCTTGATTAACAATGCAGGAGTTAACGATGGAGTAGATTTAGAAAACGGCTCACCCGAACGATTTGTAGCTTCCTTGCAAAAAAACCTTACTCATTATTATAATCTTGCTCACTATGCTTTACCTCAATTAAAAAAGAACAAAGGTGTTATCATCAACATTGGATCCAAAGTAGCCGAAACCGGGCAAGGCCATACATCGGGTTATGCTGCCGCTAAAGGAGGCGTGAATGCTTTAACCAGAGAATGGGCAGCCGAGCTACTACCCTTTTCCGTTAGAGTGAATGCAGTAATACCCGCCGAAGTTTGGACACCTCTTTATGAAAAATGGATTAACAGTTTGCCCAATTCAAAGGAAAAACTCGCTGATATCATCAGCAAAATTCCTCTTGAAAAAAGATTCACTACCTCCGAAGAAATTGCCAATATGGTTGTCTTTCTGGTAAGTGATCGATCTTCTCATACTACCGGACAAATTATTTATGTAGATGGCGGATATACACATTTAGATAGATCGTTAACTTAGAGAATGGTGAATTGTTTAACTTAAAATAAATTAGTTCTACTATTTTTTTCTTTATAATAGGTACCAAAACTATTCACTTTCAATAAATACAATTGCATGGCCCTTTCAACATCAACCAATGCTACCGTAACTTCTACCGAAAAAAGAAGTTATTTATTTCCCCTTATATTGGTAACAAGTTTATTTTTTCTATGGGGATTAGCCTATGGCTTATTAGATGTATTGAATAAACATTTTCAGGAATCACTAAATATTACCAAAGCAAGATCTGCTTTATTACAGGCCGCATATTTTGGAGCTTATTTTATAGTCGCAATCCCTGCAGGTATATTTATGAACCGCTTTGGATATAAAAAAGGTATTATTATCGGATTACTCTTGTATGCTATGGGCGCTTTTCTTTTTTATCCATCAGCAGAAATGGCCAATTTTAATTTTTTTTTAATATCACTATTTATTCTGGCGTCAGGACTTACCTTTCTCGAAACAGCAGCCAATCCCTATATCACTGTGCTGGGGAATCCCCAAACTTCGGAATTCAGGCTCAATCTCTCGCAAAGTTTTAATGGTGTAGGTTCTTTTATCGGGCCCATTATTGGTGGTGCATTATTTTTCGGTAGTACTAACGGTGTCGTCAAAAACAATTTAGGATCTGTTCAATTAGTTTATCTCGTAATTGGTGCGATTGTTATGGCAATAGCTGTTTTGTTCTGGCGAACCTGGTTACCCGAAATAAAAGAAAATGAATTGGTGGAAGGGGGTGAAGGAAATCGAAGGACCTTATTTCAGCATAGCAATTTTACAGGAGCAGTTGTAGCTCAGTTTTTTTATGTAGCCGCGCAAGTAGGGATAGCCGCATGGTTTATCAACTATTGTACAGAAGCAGGAATTGGCATCACTAATGAAAAAGCCGCATACCTCCTTTCAATTAGCCTGATACTTTTTACTGCCGGGCGTTTTGCAGGAACCGCAATGATGCAGAAAATTGCACCAAATATATTGTTACTTGTTTATTCGATTATCAATATACTTCTTTGCTTTATGGTTGCATTTGCTAAAGATTGGATTTCTATTTATTCGCTAATGGCAATTTTCTTCTTTGAATCAATTATGTTTCCTACCATTTTCGCGTTGGGTGTAAAAGGGTTGGGGAGCTATACAAAAAGAGGGGCCTCATTTATTATTATGTCGATTGTTGGCGGATCCATTATGCCATTTTTAATGGGCCTTTTGGCACAATATTATTCAACTGCTTTTTCTTTTACTATCCCCTTGCTTTGCTTTTGTGTGGTTGCCTGGTATGGATGGAAAGGATATAAAACGAGTGCCTGATAAAATGATGAACAAAGCTGTTGTACTGCAAAAACCTTTTACTATTTCTACGATTGAAACAGTAAGCCCCCATATGGGTGAAGATGATGTATTGCTGCAGATAGAATACATAGGATTGTGCGGAACCGATATGAGCAGCTACAAGGGCACGATGTCGTTAGTTTCGTATCCGCGCATTCCGGGTCATGAAGTTGGCGCCGTTATCGTTGACAAAGGGATTAAGGTACCAGCACATTTTAGTATAGGCGACCAGGTTACTGTAAATCCCTATTCCAGTTGTGGTAAATGCCCGGCCTGTTTACTAAAACGATTCAATACCTGCCAGTTTAATCAAACATTAGGAGTACAACGCGACGGCGCTATGCAACAGTTTTTTTCTATCCCTTATAGTAAAGTATATTCAAGTAAAAAATTATCGCTAACTCAATTGGCATTGATAGAACCCTTAAGTATTGGCTATCATGCCAGCGAAAGAGCTTCGGTAACTGCTGTTGATACGGTATTGATCATTGGTTGTGGAGTTATAGGTATTGGTGTTATTATCGCATGTTTAAAGAAAGGTGCAACGGTCATTGCAGCAGATATCAGTGATGAAAAACTTTCTTTTATCAAACAATTTGGTGTTCAACATACAATTAATACTGCCAAACAATCGCTGAATACTGAAATAAATGAATTAACAAATGGTAATGGAGCAGCCGTAGTATTCGAAGCTGTAGGATCGGCTGCAACTTATCAATATTGCTTAGAAGCTGTTGCCTTTGCTGGAAGAATTGTAGCGATTGGTTATGCTAAAGAAGATATACTTTTAAATACCTCCCTGATTGTTCGGAAAGAATTAAATATGATGGGAAGCAGAAATGCATTGAATGAATTTGTGCCTATTATAACAATGATGGAAGAAGGAAAATTACCTTTTGATAAACTGGTAAGCAATATCTATCCGCTCGAAAAAACAGGAGAGGCATTTGATTACTGGTACCATCATCCTTCAGAAATAATTAAACTATTAATTAAATTTTCTTAGTAACATGTTTAGCCTCCAGCATAAAATAGCTATTGTAACCGGTGGTGGCAGTGGCATCGGCAAAGCAATCAGCAAAGTTTTTGCAAAACAGTTAGCTACTGTTTATATAATAGATATGGACGAAGCGGGTGGCACCTCTACGCTGGAAGAAATAAATAAAGATGGTGGCACTGTATTTTATTGCAATTGTGATGTAGCAGATCAGGCAGCCGTAAAAAAGACAATAGAAGTAATTTCCGAAAAACATCTGTCCATTGATATTCTTGTAAACAATGCCGGTATTGCACATGTTGGCACGGCAGAAACAACGAATGAAGTTGACTTCGACAGACTGTTACGTGTAAACGTAAAAGGTGTGTATAATTGTTTGCATGAAGTATTACCCTTTATGAAACAAAAAGGCGGTAGTATTATTAATATGGCATCGGTTGTTGCATCGGTAGGTATACCCGATCGCTTTGCGTATTCAGCCACCAAGGGAGCCATTGCAGCAATGACCATGTCGGTGGCCAAAGATTATCTTTCTTATTTTATTCGATGCAATAGTATTTCACCCGGACGAGTGCATACACCGTTTGTAGATGGTTTTATTACCAAAAATTATCCGGGTAAGGAAAAAGAAATGTTTGAGAAATTATCAAAAACACAACCCATCGGCCGAATGGGAACGCCCGATGAAATTGCCCACCTTGCTTTATATCTTGCCAGTGATGAATCTTCGTTTATTACAGGTTGTGATTACCCGATTGATGGAGGGTTTATTAAGTTGAACAACTGAAAAAAATATGAGTAAAAAACAAGGTTTCAAAAGAAAAACCTCCAGACTCCAATTAAAAAATATACGAAATTGCCGTATTCAAATAAAGCTTTTATTCAAATAAGATCGGGCTCAAAAAAGTAGTAATTTTGAATTTATTAAACTCAAAAATTGAAAATAGCAGAAATACATATTGAAAATTTCAAATCAATAAGAAACTTAGAATTAAAGTTTAATAGCATTAATATTCTTATCGGCGGAAACGGTGCCGGGAAGTCAAACCTTATTTCTTATTTCAAGCTTTTGAATAATATTAGTACAGAGAATTTGCAGTCTTTTGTTTCAAAAAATTCAGGTGCTGATACTTTTTTATATTTTGGAAAAAAGAACTCAAAGTATTTATCTTCAGAAATAATATTCTCTAAAAAAAAGAACCAGAATTCTTATTCCTTTCAGTTGGGGCCTACCAGCGAGGATAATTTTTATTTTGAAAAAGAAAGAATAGGATTTGACAAAGGTTCGCTTGGTAAAAACTGGTATTCAGAAGATTTAGGATCGGGTCATTTAGAGACAAAACTTTTTGATAACCTTAAAAAGCACGAATCATGGGGCGTTAGCGATTACGTTGCTGCTGCTTTTAAGCAATTTAAAGTATATCATTTTCATGATACAAGTGATACGGCTTCAGTCAAGCAAACTTCCAACATAAACGATAATGCAATTCTTAGAGAAGATGCATCCAATCTTGCCTCATTTCTTTATAAATTACAAAAAGTTAAACCAGAAAATTTTAAGCAGATTGAAGCAATAGTAAAATTAGTTGCGCCTTTTTTTCAAAAATTTAATTTAAACCCCAATCAATTAGACCCGGAAAAAATACGCATTGAATGGTTAGAAGTTGGATCTGATAAGTATTTTAATGCTAACAATCTTTCGGATGGAACGCTAAGAATGATTTGCCTTGCAACGTTGTTATTACAACCCAACCCACCGTCTACAATAATTATTGATGAGCCAGAATTGGGATTGCATCCTTCAGCAATTAATGTGCTGGCAGCACTCATAAAGTCGGTGTCTTTAACTACTCAAATTATTATATCTACTCAATCAGTTACTCTAATCAATCAGTTTGCTCCTGAAAATATTATAATTGTAGACAGAAAGGAGCAACAGTCCTCTTTCAGACATATTAGTGAGAATGAACTTGAGGGCTGGAAAGAAGAATATGCACTCGGCGAAATTTGGGAAAAAAATATAATTGGAGGAAGACCATAGAAAAATGAAGCATGTATTAATCTTAGTTGAGGGCCAAACGGAAGAACAGTACATTAAAAATGTTTTGTCGCCATATTTGAATCAATATGATATAATACTTACACCAACTATAATCAATACTAAAATTATAAAGGGCGGCAATAATTTTAAGGGAGGGTTAAATAGATACCAGCAGGTTAAAAATGATTTGAATAAGTTGTTTAGAGATAAAAGTGTTTTTATTACAACTTTTTTTGATTTTTACAGGTTACCAAGAGACTTTCCAGGTTATTCAAAAATAAATAACTCACTGACGAGTATTGAAAAAGTAAAATATCTTGAAAATGAATTTTATATGGATTTAGATGTAAAAAGATTTATCCCATTTATTCAGATTCATGAGTTTGAAACATTGCTGTTTGCTTCTATAAAAGGATTTAATTCTTTTTATTCCTCACGAGTAGCTCATTTGAAACAAATACAATCAATAATCGAAGAATTTCCAAATCCTGAAGATATAAATGATAATCCCAATACAGCTCCATCAAAAAGGTTAATTTCCATATTTCCAGAGTATAATAAGCCGGTTCAAGGCGTCTTAATTGCAATCGAAAATGGAATAACTGAAACACTTAATAAGTGTCCGCATTTTGCTGGTTGGGTCTCTAAATTACTTGCAATATAAATTCTACTAAAGAGCGTTTAATGATAATTTATTCACGCCCCATCTAACTATTTACGTTCCTTTAGTTTTTATTCTTCATAACTCTTTGGGCCGAAATCTAATCTAAATAGAATATTTTGCACTAATAAAGTTTTTTTATGCAAAAACGAATGCCCCTTTTACATTTTATGTTCTTTACCATGGTTTGTGTAATGGTTTGTGTCACCACAAACCATTCCTATGCACAAGATCCCTGGAAAATTTCCGCCACCAATTTCGATACAAAAAACTATTATGGCATTACGGTTGCCAATGGTATGATTGGTATCGTTTCTGCCCCCGAACCTTTTAAAGTAAAAGATGTGGTGCTGGCCGGTGCCTATGATTTATATGGCAGAGGACGGGTAAGTAATTTTTTACGCAGTTTTAACCTGCTCAATATGCGGATGGATATTGATGGCCGCGGCATCGATGCATCGAATGCTTCCAATATGAAACAGGAACTGGATATGAAAAAAGCTTCCTTTACTACATCCTTTGAGTTTAGTGACAAAGCAACGGTTTCATATACTTATTATTCGCTGCGGCAATTACCGTACACTGTTTTAATGGATATTACCATCACCGCAAAAAAAGATATTACGGTTGGCAGTGCCAGTGTGATGGAAGCCCCCGATGCCATGAAAGATGTTCAAAATTATTATAATGAAATAGATCGTCCGCATGTAGTCATCAGTTTGCTTACTTCAACCGGTAAAAGCCCCACCGGTAAACTAACCATGTGCGCCTCTAATACATTTTTATTTAGTGAGGCCCACGGACTGGAGCCCCGTGTAATTCATGAAATGTGGGATAATAATATGCACCTCATGAAATTCAGTAAAAAAATAAAGACCGGTGAAACCTGGCGCTTTTCAATTGCCGGTTCTTCCATTACAAGTGCGCACCACGATGATCCATTGAATGAAGCTGAACGTTTAACAATTTATGCAAAACTGGAAGGAAGAGATCGTTTATTACAATTTCATCAAAAAGCCTGGGATGAACTTTGGAAAAGTGATATTCAAATTGACGGTGATGTACAAGCGCAGCAGGATGTACACAGTATGCTTTATCACCTGTATTCGTTTGTACGGGAAGGAACAGCCTTATCGCCTTCACCCATGGGTTTAAGCGGCCTTGGCTATAATGGCCATGTATTTTGGGATACTGAATTGTGGATGTATCCGGCACTGTTAGTATTACATCCTGAATTAGGAAAGAGTATGATGGAATACCGCTATCAACGATTGGAAGCCGCTAAACGAAATGCATTCAGTAAGGGTTTTAAAGGAGCGATGTTCCCATGGGAAAGTGCCGAAACAGGCGTAGAAGAAACACCGGTATGGGCCTTAAGCGGACCTTTCGAACATCATATTACCGGATGCGTAGCCATCGCCGCCTGGAATTATTACTGCGTAACACAAGATAAAACCTGGCTGAGAGAAAAAGGTTGGCCAATTCTTTCAGCTACCGCCGATTTTTGGGCAAGCAGGGTAGAAAGAAATGGTGTTGGAAAATATGATATTAAAAATGTGGTTGCTGCAGATGAGTGGGCGGAAAACGTAGATAATAATGCGTTCACTAACGCCGCCGCCCGTGCGAATTTACAATTTGCTACTGAAGCAGCAAAATTACTGGGAGTTGCTCCAGATCCGGATTGGCTAACGGTTGCCAACAATATTCCGATTCTTAAAATGGGTGATGGTGTTACCCGCGAACATGCAACCTATAATGGAGAAGGTATTAAACAAGCCGATGTAAATCTTCTTTCTTATCCTTTAAAAGAAATTACGGATCCTAAAGCAATACGACGCGATCTCGAATACTATGAAACCCGTATACCCAATGAAGGAACCCCTGCAATGACTCAGGCTGTTTTCACAACTTTATACTCACGTTTAGGCGACGGCGAAAAAGCCTATAAATGGTTTAAAGACGCTTATATACCTAACCTTAATCCTCCGTTTCGTGTAATTGCCGAAACAAAGGGAGGCACCAATCCTTATTTTGCTACCGGTGCAGGTGGTATTGTACAAAGTTTACTAATGGGTTTTGGTGGATTGGAAATTACACCAAAGGGTATCATACAAATTAAGTCGGCCATTCCTAAGCAATGGAAAAGTTTAACCATAACAGGAGTAGGTATTGAAAAAAAGACCTTTACAGTTAGGTAGTTTATTGACTATGGAACAATATTTTTTGTTATAGGAATAAAGATAAAGTTTATAGAACTATGGGGCTCTTCAATTGTGTAAATTCGTTGAAGT
Organism: Chitinophagaceae bacterium; assembly: GCA_031378605.1. GTDB lineage: Bacteria > Bacteroidota > Bacteroidia > Chitinophagales > Chitinophagaceae > Endoryza. The sequence continues at coordinate 12,261 of JANNEK010000082.1, forward strand.
TCAATAAACTGGAACTCAAATGGTGCCAATTCTCCTTGTATAAATACCCTTACCTTATCCCTATCACCTAAAAGAAAATATAAGCAAACAGCTTTTATATAAGTAGGATTGTCTTATTTTGCATTGGTACAACCGATTTGAAACAACTTGCTTCCATATTACTGCTGGGATTATTATTCTTCAACTGGTTCGGGTACCGGATTGTATCCGATTATCTTCAGGAGGAATCAGATATTCAACTGGAAGCCAGACTGGATAATGATGACTACGACGAATCTCAATTGATTGAATTACGGGTGCCCATTAACCTTCCTTACCACAACGACTGGAAGTCTTTTGAACGTTATAATGGCGAAATTGAAATTGATGGTATCCATTATAAATATGTAAAACGTAAAGTTGAAAAAGATGAATTGGTATTGCTCTGCCTGCCAAATACTGAAAAACAACTATTGCAAACTGCCAGGGATAATTTTTTTAAACTTGTAAACGATCTTCAGCAAAACAATCCTGGAAAAAAATCGGGAAACAATCATACAGAATCTTTTAAAAATTTATTTTCCGATTATCAGCAGGAAAAAAACAATTGGACCTTCAACCAACTGTCTTTAAACTACTCTTTTAATGCCCATTCGGGTATATCTTTTATACACTCCGGTTTTTCAAGTTCACCCGAACAACCTCCTGAGGTTCTGTAATAATTTCCTTTTTAGCTAATAAGTGTATGATTTTTTATTCCTCTCATCAGGTATAATTGTTCGTTTTTTTAATCATTTAGATATGAAGAATATTGTTATAGCAATCGCTGCTGGCTTTGCTTTATTTTCTTGCAATTCATCGGTAGATTATAAAAAACGTGGTACAGATCCTTTTCTATTTTGCAAAACCGTAAAAAAACTGAATGATGTGGTACTGGAAAATAATTTTCCACCCAAGATTGCCGCACGCAATTATGCATATGCCAATATAGCGGCTTATGAATGTATTGTTGCAGGCGACAGTAGTTACCAAAGTTTAAGCGGCCAAATTAAACACTTGCCTGCGATGCCAACACCAGCAGCAGGAAAAACTATTGATTATTCATTAGCGGCCATGTTATCATTTTGCAAAGTTGGAAATGCAGTAACCTTTCCTGAAGGAAGTATGACAGACTATTATAATGATTTGACAAAAAACGCTGGTATTGCCGGTATTCCTTCAGAGATGTTGAAAAACACCATCGAATTTTCCGACTCCATTGTTAATACAATTATGAGATGGTCAAAGAAAGACAACTACGCACAAATGCGTACGGCTACCCGTTATACCGTAATCGATTCGCCTGGCAGGTGGGTTCCTACACCACCCATGTATCAATCGGGAGTGGAACCTCACTGGATGGAATTAAGAACCCTGGTATTGGATTCTGCATCAGAATGTAAACCCGTACGCCCACCTGTATACGATATTAATAATAAAAAAAGCGAATATTATACCCGACTGATGGAAATTAAAAACATTGGTGATAGTCTTACCGCCGAACAAAAACATATTGCTGATTTTTGGGATGATAATCCCTTTAAGCTAAATGTAAATGGCCATGTGAGTTATGCTACTAAGAAATTCTCGCCAGCAGGTCACTGGATGAATATTGTAGGAATTGGTTCGCAAAAAGCAAAAGCTGATTTCAATGCTACCGTTTCGGCCTATACGCAAACATCAATTGCCTTATTTGAAGCTTTTATAAGTTGTTGGGATGAAAAATACCGAAGTAATTGTGTACGGCCCGAAACGGTGATCAATAAATTTATAGATCCGGAATGGCGCCCCTATATTCAAACACCTCCTTTTCCTTCGTATACAAGTGGCCACGCAACAATCAGTGCGGCTGCAGCAGAAGTAATGACGGCTCACTTCGGCGAAAACATTTCCTTCACCGATACTTCCTTACTAGAGTTTGGTATACAAAATAGAGAAATAAAATCTTTTCGGGCGGCGGCAGCAGAGGCAGCTATGTCGCGATTGTATGGAGGTATTCATTTTCGGTTCGATAATGAAAACGGAGCCATTGCCGGAAAAAAACTGGGAGAAATCGTGCTTGCCCGTATCAAAATGAAAAGAAAATAATGATAACTAATTTGAACAACTATCATTCAAAAAAATATTATATGATGAAACATAAAAAGAATTATCTCGTCATTTTCGTACATCTTATCTTATTTAGTAACTCCTTCCTGTCCAAAGCACAAACGGAGTTCGATGCAATTATGATGAATAAAAAGCAATTCTGCAGTGGACTGATGTATTCCCATGGGTCGTGGACCGATTACTGGGAAGGAACCCTCAAAAGAAATAATGAAAACATTGGTACTATTTCAACTCAGTCAGTAATGTATATGGCAAATTATGGTATCACTGATAAGTTGAATATAATGATAGCTGCTCCTTATATATGGACCAAAGCATCTGCGGGTACCTTACACGGATTAAAAGGATTACAGGATATTTCGCTTTTTGTAAAATGGAAACCCATCAGCCAAACCTTCGGTAAAAATAAATTATCTTTTTTTCTATTAGGCGGCTTCTCTACGCCGCTTACCAATTATGTAATTGATTTTTTGCCCTTATCCATTGGTCTTGGTTCAACAAATTTAACCGGCAGAGCAATGCTTGATTACCAAAGAGGCCGGTTTACTATAACTGGTTCTGCTGCGTATATACGAAGAAGTAATGTAAAGCTTGACCGCAGTTCTTATTTTGATACTGAGTTGAGACTTACAAATGAAGTGCAGATGCCGGATGCTGAACAATATCAACTGCGCACCGGCTACCGGGGAAAATATCTGTTAGCAGAAGCAGTGCTTAGTAACTGGACGACCAAAGGAGGGTTTGATATTAGTCGTAATAATGCCCCCTTCCCCAGCAACCGAATGAATGCAACAATGATAGGCGCGGCTGTTAAGTATACACTTCCCGTTCATACCAACCTTTCCTTTCTTGCCGGAACGAATTACACCATTACTGGCAGAAATATTGGGCAGTCCACTACATTCAATGCAGGTGCTTTTTATGCCTTCTATTTTAAGAAAGGAAAAACAAAAAAATAATAACCAGCAAATTATAAATTATGAAAAATAGACTAAGGATTACTGTTGTTTTTGCAATTACGCTTATAGTAATAGCTATATCCTGTTCCAAATCGATTACCAACAGAACGGATGATATCACTTCATTAGCTCCGGCCAAAACAGATATTGATGCAGGTACCTGGAAACCTGTATTGCTTACATCCGCCACAGAGTTTCCCGTAGCGGCTCCGGCAGCTACTGCAACACCAGACTATATAGCACAGGTAAACGAAATTAAAACCTGGCAACAGAATCTAACCACAGAAGAAAAAAGAATCGTTAAATACTGGAGCGCAGGGGCAATATTGCGCTGGAACGAAATACTACGTGAATTGGTAGCCAGGCATAATTTGCCTCCTTATCAAAATGCCGATGGCACTTACCCATTCCCTAATGCGGGTAACCCATTGGCATACCCGCAATTTCCATTTGCCAATCCACCCTATGCTGCCCGCGCTTATGCTTATGTAAGCGCCGCGCAATATGATGCATTGATTGCTGCACATTACTATAAAAAATTGTACAATCGGGCAGCTCCGTATACGGTAGACGCTACTGTAAATGCACTGATACCAAAATCCAACCTGCCTTCGTATCCTTCTGAAGATGCAGTGGTGGTGGGTGTTTCAGTTGAACTGATGAAATTATTATTTCCGGGAGATCAGGAGTATATTCAATTAAAAGCAGAAGAACATAAGCATGCCCGACTTATTGCTGGCGCTAATGTTAGAAGTGATATTGAAGCGGGTGAGGCATTGGGTAAAGCAGTGGCACAAAAATTTGTTACCCGTGCACGTGGTGATAGGGCAGGAGCTGCGATCGGTAATCAGACATTGTGGACACAATTAGAAACAGGTGCCATTGCCAAAGGAGAAATTCCCTGGATAAGTCAGGAAACACCCAAACGACCACCCATGTTACCCTTATTTGGAAAAGTGAAAACATTTTTATTCGATTCATTAACGGCTGTCTCACTTCGCCCAGGTCCTCCACCTTCTACCGGTAGCGAACAAATGAAAAAAGAAACTGAAGAAATATACCAGTTAGTTAAGAGTCCTTCCCGAGAAAAAACAGCGATTGTTCATTTTTGGGCAGATGGATTGACGACGTATACTCCTCCCGGCCATTGGAATGCTATTGCTGCTGAAGATTTTATCAATAAAAATTTTAGCGAAGTTCGCTGGGCACGAAATATGGCGCTGCTTAATATGTCATTAATGGATGCTGCCATCGTTTGCTGGGATACAAAATATTTTTATTTTAATCCGCGTCCATCACAATTAAATCCAGCTATCAAAACCACTACGGGTTTACCAAACTTTCCTTCTTATATATCGGGCCATTCTACCTTTAGTGGAGCAGCAGCAACCATATTAAGTTATATAAATCCAGAAAAAGCTTCTGCTTACGATGCAATGGCTAAAGAAGCTTCGCTATCGCGTTTGTACGGAGGTCTCCATTTCAGAAGCGATTGTGAAACAGGGTTAGTAGTTGGAAAAAATATTGGCAATTATGCAGTAGCACGCGCACAAACGGATGGGGCCGGTAATTAGTTTACTGATTTATCAATCTGAATAATGAAAAAAATATTCTGGTTTGGATTAATTGGCCTTTTACTATTCGAAGTATGCAATGTATATTTCATTATGCCCATGCCCGGAAGTCAGCAAATGAACAGTATTAAATTGGCTTATTTTCTTTATCATTGGCGGTGGTTCTTTCGTATACTATTTATTGCAATGATAGGAATCGGCTTTTTTCGTTCTTCCTGGAAAAGAAGATGGCTGTTAATTTTTCCAATGGGCATTGTTGCGGCTATAACTTATATAACAAATTTTGAAATGGCTGCAGATGCGATCTTCTATCAACCTGCTTCTATAAAAATGGCTGGTGCATCAACCAATAAAGTGGATAGCAACAGGCTTGTAATTGGTGTAGTAAACAATGGAGAAGCCAAAGCCTATCCAATACGTTTTATAGGATATCATCATCTCTTAATCGACACGATTGGAAACAAGCCTATACTAATTACTTATTGTACGGTATGCCGTACCGGTAGAGTATATGAGCCAGTCGTAAATGGCAGCCAGGAACAATTTCGTTTAGTAGGTATGGATCATTTTAATGCAATGATAGAAGATGTATCTACCAAAAGTTGGTGGAGGCAGGCTACGGGCGAAGCAATTGCCGGAAAATTAAGTGGGAAGCAATTACCTGAATTCTTCAGTACTCAAACCTCGCTGGTACAATGGTTAGCAATAAATCCACATTCACTGATTATGCAGGCCGATGCTTCCTCGATCGATTCTTATGATACTTCTATGAATTATGAGAGTGGCAAAAGCAGGAAAGAGCTTACAGGTACGGATACACTATCCTGGAAAAATAAATCATGGGTTATTGGAATAAAACCGGGAAATGAAAGAAGGGCCTACGATTGGAACAAACTTAAAACAGATCGGATCATACAGGATCTTGCAGGAAATATGCCTGTATTGTTGGTGTTAGCAAAAGATGAAAAAAGTTTTTTTGCCTTTGAACGGCCAAATAAACAGGCGATCTTCGAGTTAAAAGAAGATACGTTGATGTTGAATAAACACCATTTTACAATTAATGGCCAGGGAATAGATACTTTCTACTCTTTAAAACCTATTCCTGCCTACCAGGAGTTTTGGCACAGTTGGCAAACCTTTAATCCCATTACTTCAAAAAATTAAACCTGTCATGGCTAAAACAAAAGAGGTTGTCTCCAAAAGTATTTTAAATATTTTTTCTCGCAACGACGCAAAGTCGCAACGCTTGATCTTCAATATTTTCTTCTTTGAGTCATAGCGCCTTTGCGAGATTTTATCGTCTTTTGCGACAGCCTCTTTGTTTCGTATCTTTAATAATACAACTTCAACCATGCAAAAAAATAAATTTTTTCTGCTCCTGCTCTTATTTTCGTCGGGAACCATTGCGCAAAAAATATATACACCCGACCAGGTATATGGCCAACTTTTTCACGATGTTCAAATGGCAAAAGTTTTTGAAGATGGAAAAACATTTGTGGATTGTATCCCAAAGCGTAATCCAAAAGATATTATGTATGATTATGGTATGATGAAAGGACCAAAAATGGATCTTAAAAAATTTATTGAAGATAATTTTGAGTTGCCCCGTAACCGACAACTGAATTATATTTCGCAAGAAAAAGATATCGTAATGCACATCAAAAATCTATGGGGTACATTGAAACGGGAGGCAGATGTTGTTGTGATTGGAGAAGGATGGGGAGGTTCTCATAACTCATCTTTATTGCCATTACCAAATGAGTACATTGTTCCGGGTGGTCGTTTCCGTGAAATTTATTATTGGGATTCTTATTTTACGATGTTGGGTTTAAAAGAAAGTGGTGAAACGGCAATCATCGAAAATATGGTAAAGAATTTTGCCTTCCTCATTGATAATTATGGGCATATTCCCAATGGAAGCCGTAGTTATTATTTAAGCAGATCCCAACCTCCTTTTTTTGCATTAATGGTAGAATTATTAGCGGAAATAAAAGGAGATAGTGTTTACCAGCAATTCTTACCTCAATTAGAAAAGGAGTATGCTTTCTGGATGTTGGGAGAAACAAAACTTAAACCGGGTGAATCTTATGCAAGAGTAGTGAAATTAAAAGATGGTTCTATCTTAAATCGTTATTGGGATGATAATCCTGTACCGAGGCAGGAAAGTTATCGGGAAGATATAGAAACGGCAGAAAAATCTGGTCGTAATAAAACGGAGATATACCGTCATTTGCGTGCAGGCGCTGAAAGCGGATTAGATTTTAGCAGCCGTTGGTTTAAAGATGAAAAAAATATCAGTACCATTCAAACCACCGATTTAATTGCAGTGGATTTGAATTGCCTGTTATACAAATTGGAATTAATCATTGCGCGGGGAAAAATGATAAATCGAGATGAAATGATGTCGGCGCGTTTTACAAAAAAAGCCTCCGTCCGTCGTACCGCTATCGATAAATATTGCTGGAATAAAACGTTGAAATATTATACCGATTTTAATATCAAATCAAAAACGCAATCTTCGATAGTTAGTCTTGCAGGCATGTATCCTTTTTGCGTTTTCCAGGGTACACCCGATTACCTCAGTTTATTGGCAAAGCAGGCATCCCTACAAATAAAAACTAAATTACTACAGGCAGGTGGAGTTACTACTACTGCAAATACTACTGGTCAGCAATGGGATGCACCTAACGGATGGGCACCTTTGCAATGGATGACTGTTTGGGGATTGGATCGTTGCGGACAAAGAGAATTAGCAAGAGATATTGCACAACGATGGATAAAAATCAATAGGGATGTATTTGGCAGAACAGGTAAGATGATGGAAAAATACAATGTGGTAGATACAAAATTAGAAGCAGGTGGTGGAGAATACCAGGGGCAGGATGGATTTGGCTGGACCAATGGAGTATTTTTAGCGATGATTAAAAAATATGGGTTGCCGAAAGAATAGTAATTAGTTTCAAATTTTCGTGTGTTCCTTCACTTTATTAACTCTATTAAAAATGATTTTTAAGAAATTCATTATTTTATTCGCGTCCATTCTATTCTCCTTTTTTACAGTCGTTTCACAGAACAACAAACTGCCGGTAACAACGGAATATAGAAACGATAAAATAAGTTTCCCAGCCAGTTTCGTTGGCAATTGGAAGGGCGAAATGGTTTGGTCGAAGCCAGGAAAAAATATACCTGACGCTTTTGTTATGGAATTGAGAATTCAACCACTAAAAGATTCAGCAGGTCAATATACCTGGAATATTATTTATGGGTCAGAAAATAAAGATACCCGACCTTATCTATTGAAAGCCATCGATAGCTCAAAGGGTCATTGGGTGATAGATGAATTAAATGAGATAGTGTTAGATCAATATTAGGTTGATCATAAATTTCAGGGGGTGTATTATTCGTTAAAAACACTAACCGCAGGGGCACAGAGAGCGCTGAGTTTTTTTATTAGTTAAATACACTAACCGCAGACGCGGAGAACGTGGAGTTTTTTTTATTACCTCTTTTCCCTTTTATCTCTTTGAACTCTTTTCTCTTTTGAACTCTTTTCTCTTTGCTCTTTGAACTCTTTGCTCTTTCATCTCTTTGCTCTTTCTCTCTGCCAACTCTAACCTATTCGGTTAAATGCTATTTACTAAACAGTTCTACTTAATTTTAACAAAAACCTATAATTCAGTCATCCGATTGAGACACTTTTATAGTATAACTTGTATATTTGACAAAACAGTCCAAAATAATTTGTCTAAATGAGTAACGAAACATTTGGTGATTACATCAAAAAAGCAAGAGAGACAATAAAACTGCCGCTACGAAAGGTAGCAGCATATCTGGATATTGACACGTCAACATTAAGCAAAGTTGAACGAGGAGACAGACCAGCGTCGCCGGACTATTTGCAACCACTTGCAGAAATTCTAAAACTTGACTTAAAAGATGTTCAAATAAAATTCATTGCTGAGAAAATCAATAAAGACTTTGGAAGAATGAAACATTTAACAGATGGATTAAAAGCAGCGGAAAAACAAATTAAAAAATTAAAAAAATAGATGGCAACCAAATTCTTTACAAATAAAGACAACAATACATTAATAAGTAAGTTCGAAGGTATTTTCACAAATACACAAGTACATTATTTTGATGCATTGGTAGGGTTTTTTAGAGCATCCGGATATTTCAGAATAAGGCCTTTGCTAACCAATACATCAAAAATCAGAATACTTGTTGGAATTGACGTTGACCATTTGATAAGTGAAGCAGCAAGAAAAGGACTTGAATTTAATTTCAATACAGAAGTAACAAGAGAAGAATTTTTAGCAGAACTAAAAAACGATATACAAAATGCATCCTACTTTAGGAATGTAGAAGAAGGAATTTTACAATTTGTAAAAGACATTATTGAAAAGAAAATTGAAATTAAAGCACATCCCAGCCAAAAGCTCCATTCCAAAATTTATATTTTCAGGCCTGAGAATTTCAATGAACATCATTCTGGCTCAGTAATTACAGGCTCAAGTAACCTTTCTGAATCAGGACTTGAAAGAAACTTTGAATTTAATGTAGAACTGCGGGATTTTGATGATGTTGCCTATGCTTTAAAAACTTTTAATGAATTATGGTTGGAAGCAATTGATATATTACCATCTTCAATTGCAGCATTAAAAACAGAAACTTATTTGAATGAAGATTTTACGCCGTTTGAAGTTTATATCAAGTTCCTAATTGAATATTTTGGGAAAAGCATTGAGTATGACCCTGAAACTGTTGCTGATTTACCAAAGGGCTACAAAAAATTACATTATCAAATTGACGCAGTTAATGATGGCTACAATAAATTAATGCAACACAATGGGTTTGTTTTGGCAGATGTTGTGGGTTTAGGTAAAACAATTATTGCAACTATCGTTGCAAAGAAATTTTATTTTTCCAATGGCTACCGTACAAAAATATTAATTATTCATCCCCCGGCATTAAAGAACAACTGGGAAAGAACAATCAGAGATTTTGAAGTTCCTAATGTAACTTTTATAACCAATGGAAGTTTACATAAAATCACTCACCCTGAATATTACGATTTGATTATTGTTGATGAGGCTCATAAGTTCAGAAGCGATGAGTCCGATATGTTCCACTTGCTGCAAAAGATTTGTAAAACATCGAGAAAAGATCCAGCACCCGATGGCAGCAGAGAGAAACGTGTAATCTTAGTTACTGCAACACCTCTAAACAATCAACCAGCAGATATAAGAAATCAATTATACCTTTTTCAGGATTCAAAAACTTCAAGTTTAGAAATCGGAAATATTCAACATTTTTTTAGAAAGCTTATTGATGATTACGATAAACTTAAGAAGCAAAAAGATAAATCAATAATAGCAAAAGAAGTTAAACGTATATATGATATTATCCGTGTAAAAGTTTTAGAACCTATTATTGTTCGCAGAACAAGAACAGACATAAGAAACACTGAAGAATATTGGAATGATATAAAAGCACAGGGATATACATTTCCCGATATTGAACCACCAAAACAAATTCTTTATCAAATGGATGAAGAGCTTAGCAATTTGTATGATGAAACCCTGAATAAGCTAAAAGACACCAAAAACGGACTTCGATATTTCCGCTACCAGGCTATTAAATATTTACCTGAAGAAATAAAGAAAAAATTCTTTAATAAAAACGCAGATGTTATTTCTGATTCGTTAGCTAAAATAATGAAAACCCTTTTGGTAAAGCGTATTGACAGCAGCTTTGAAGCTTTTAAAATGAGTTTGAAACGATATTATGACGCCAATACTGCAATGGTGAAGATGATTGAAAATGGTAGAATTTACATTGCTCCTAAATTAGGAGTAAGTGAATATATTCTTAACGATGATGAACAAGCATTACAAGATATTTTAGCTGAATCTGCTGACCCCGATTTGATTCAGGCATTTTCTATTGAAGAATTTGATAAGATATTTATTGAAGGTATCCATCATGACCAAAAAGTATTGGAAGTACTTTTTAATAAGTGGAAAGAAATAAACCAGGACCCTAAGTATGATGAATTGGTTTACCGGATAAAAAAGGAATTGATGGATAAGGCCATTAACGATAACGGAAAACTAATTGTATTTAGTGAATCTAAAGAAACAACAGATTATTTAGCAAAACGGTTGAAGAAAGACAACTTCACAAGACTTATTTCAGTTGACAGCTCTAACCAAAAAGATTTAACCGATATTATTGAAGCAAATTTTGATGCGAATATAAAATTGGAAGACCAATTAAATGATATTGACATTATCATTACAACTGAAGTATTAGCAGAAGGCGTAAATTTACACCGGTCAAATATTATTTTGAATTACGATATCCCATGGAATGCAACCCGGCTGATGCAGCGTATTGGCCGTGTAAACCGTATCGGTACTCCATCTAAAAGAATTTACATTTATAATTTCTTCCCTACATCTAAAACAGATAGTGAAATTGAATTGAATAAAAAGGCGTACATAAAATTGCAGGCCTTCCATTCTGCATTAGGTGAAGACAGTCAAATTTATTCAAATGAAGAAGAATTTGGAACGTTCGGTCTTTTTGAAAAAGTGCCAGAGGAAGAAAGAGACGAACGGTTAGTCTTTTTGAATGAGTTAAGAAAATTTAAGGATGAGCAACCTGAAATGTACAAACGCATCAGAGATAAAATACCAGGAAGGGCAAGAACAGGCAGAAGTGACAAAAGTAGAAAAGACACCTCTTTGGTTTACATCAAAAATCAAAAACGAGATAGCTTTTACTATATTGATAATGGTTTAAAGTTTGAAGAACTAACCTTTATTGAAGCAGCAAGAATATTTAAAGCACATATAACCGAAAAGCCTGTTAAACTCCATCACTCACACCACGACCAAATTGGCATAGCATTACAATCATTTCGTGAAGAAGAAAACTTAGCAGCATTAGGCGACAAAGGAAAAGTAAAACTGGGACCCAATGACCAACGAGCTTTAGACTTTATTCATCCACAAATAAATTTAGATTTTGTGAGCAGTGATGAAAAAGAAATTTTAAATGCTGCAAAGTTGGCAATTATGAAAGGGAAGTTTCAAAAACTACCTAGAGAGATAAACAATCTGGCGAAGGAACGAAAAACACAAAGCGATGAAGCAAAAAAGAATCCGAATATAAAACCCATGAGTAATGTGGATGCATTTCAACGGCTAATCAAAATCTTAAAGGCTTACCCTTTATTAGATGTATTGAGAGAAGATGAACAGCAAGCCAAACCGAAAAAGATTGAAACCAAATACAATGCACCACAAATAATCATTTCAGAATCATTTGCAGGATAAGTTATGGAAATAAATAAGTTATTTATAACCGAAATTAAAGACATTATTGCCAAAAGCCGTGAAACTGCCATTAGGGCTGTTGATAATACCCGTGTGATAATGTACTGGCATATTGGGCAACGTATTTTTGAAGAAGAGCAGCAGGGAAAAGAAAGGGCCGATTATGGCAAATACATCATCCGTTCACTGGCCTCACAATTAGAGCCGGAATTTGGAACAGGGTTCTCTGTTCGGCAATTAGAACGCTACAGGCAGTTTTACCGGTTGTTCCCAATTGCGTCCGCACTGCGGACGCAATTGGGATGGACACACTACAAGCTGCTGCTGCCAGTTGAAAATGAATCGAAAAGAGAATACTATACTTTAGAATCGGCCAAAAATAATTGGACAGCACGCCAACTCGAACGCCAAATTAATAGCCAGTTATATGAAAGGTTATTATTAAGCAATGATAAAGAAAGTGTGCTTGCTGTTGCCCGAAATGAAAAATTTCCCACTAATCCGAAAGAAATAATTAAGGACCCGATGGTACTTGAATTTTTGGGGTTAAAAAAAGAATCAGCCTATTATGAGCATGACCTGGAAACAGCTATGCTCACTCACATACATGATTTTTTGCTGGAGCTGGGTAATGGTTTTTCGTTTGTAGCAAGGCAAAAAAGGCTACACATTGAAGGCGATGAGTTTTTTGTAGATTTAGTTTTTTACAACCGATTATTACAATGCTTTGTGCTGTTTGAAATTAAAACACATAAGCTAAGCCATCAGGACCTGGGGCAGTTGCAGATGTATGTTAACTACTACGACCGGTTTGAAAAACAGGATTTTGAAAACCCTGCCATTGGAGTATTGCTTTGTGCAGATAAAAACGATGCGGTGGTAAAAATATCATTACCTGAAAACAATCAATCTATTGTAGCAAGTAAATACCAGTTGTATCTGCCCACTGAAGACCAGCTATTACAGGAGCTGAAAGCCGAAATGAATAAATTAAGTGAAGGATGACAAAAGAAGAATTACACGATAAGCTAAAAGCAACTTACACAAGGGGGAACTGGAAACAGATTGTGAATGCCATTTTTCCAAACCGTGAATTTTTTACTGCCGAAGAATCTGTTGAAGTAACAAAACAATCACAACGGGATTTAACGCAAAATATAATTCGGTTTGGTAATATTAAATTAGATGACGGTAATGCGTTGGCTTTGTATGAAGTGGAACTGAAACCAAATGCCTCTAACATTTCCCGTAACAGGGTTGGCTTACGTAATTTAATTACATCAGAAGTTATTCCCGGCATTGTTGACGGGGCATTAATTGTTTATCACCAAACAGCGCATGATGATTGGCGTTTTTCTTTTTATTCAAAATCCAAGTATTGGGACGATGAAGGCAATGAGATAAAAAAAGAAACACATCCCAAACGATATACGTATGTTTTAGGTAAAGGCGAAACCTGTGTAACACCGAGAGAACGTTTTTGGCATTTGGCAGAGAAAAGAACCCGAACCATTAAAGATGTATTGGAAGCCTTTTCCGTTGAAAAAGTATCGAAAGAGTTTTTTGTAAAATACAAAAAACACTACCAAGCCTTTGTAGATGAATTAATGAAAGAAGATAACTTTCATGCCAGAGCTATTTTTGGAACAGATGCAAAACTGGCCCGGGATTTTACAAAGAAAATGCTTGGCCGGATAATTTTTTTGCAATTCCTGCAAAAGAAAGGCTGGCTGGATGTTGCCCTTGATAAATATTACGGCCAGGGAAACAAAAGCTTTGTTGCAGAATTTTTTTCCAACAACAATAACGATGCCTTTTACACCACTTGTTTAGTGCCGCTTTTTTTTGAAACACTCAACAACCCGAATAATGAAGTTTTTAAAGTAACCGGAACAAAGTTTCCTTACCTGAATGGAGGTTTGTTTGAAAGGGACGAAATTGAGAAAAAACCAAAAGCAGATTTTATTGTTTTCAGTAAACTGCTTTTTGAAAACCTGTTTGCCTTTTTAGGCGAATATAATTTTACCATTGATGAAAGTACACCAGACGATTTAGACATTGGTATAGACCCGGAAATGCTGGGGCATATTTTTGAAAACCTGCTGGAAGACAACAGAGAGAAAGGTGCATTCTATACACCAAAACTGATTGCGCAATACATGTGTCAGGAAGTACTGATTCAGTATTTGGAATTACACCTTGGTAAAGACACTGCCATTGAAAAATTCATACGTTATAAAGAACGGGGCGATGAAAATGATAAACATAATTTCATCCGAAAAAACGCTTCAAAAATAAATGACCTGTTAGATGCAGTAAAAATTTGTGACCCGGCCATTGGTTCGGGTGCATTCCCTATGGGTTTGCTGCAGGAAATATTTCATGCAAAATTGGCATTGGATTGGACATTGCTTGATAAAAAAGGCGATGTAAAAAGAGCCATCATTCAAAACTCTATTTATGGAGTAGATAAAGACAAAGGTGCCGTTGATATTGCCCGATTACGTTTTTGGTTATCGTTGATTGTAGATGAAGATGTAGAAGAAGGCGAAAAACCGCAGCCTTTGCCCAACTTCGATTATAAGATTATGCAAGGTGATTCTTTATTGGAAAGCTTTAAAGGCTATTCATTAAAATATCATGAAGTGCAACAGGAACAGGGGCAAAAAGATTTGTTTAATGTGGAACAACAAATCAATATTTTTAAGAAAACCCATACCGATTTAGCTGCATTAGAGAAAGATTTTTTTGACCCAAGGAACAACCACCGTAAAGAAGAAATCAGGAATAAAATAGACGAACTGGTAACATTTAGTATCGAGCAGTCTTTTAAAGATTTAGTGAACGAGAAGAAAAAAAATGCTGCTGTACTTAATAAAAATATTGCCCCTAAAGGTTCTAAAGAAAGAGTAAAACAAGATAAGGTTTTAGAGAAATTAGAAACCGAGACCGACCAAATGCAACAGGCCTTAAAAGACATAAAGCCATTGTTAAAAAAAGATGAAAAGCCCTGGTTTTTGTGGCACTTGTTTTTTAAAGATGTATTTGACAAAGGCGGCTTTGACATTGTAATAGGCAACCCACCCTATATAAGACAAGAAAGCATTACTGACATTAAACCTTATTTAGAAAAAATAGATGGCAAACCAAACTACGAAGTGTATAACAGCACCAGCGATATTTATACTTACTTTTTTGAATTGGGGCATAAAATATTGAAAGCAGATAAGGGTGTATTCTCCTATATCTGCTCTAAAAAATATACTCGAGCCAAATACGGGCAAAACCTAAGAAAATATTTATTATCCAAAACACAACTTAGCGGTTATATTGATTTTAATGAAGTGCAGGTATTTGGAGCCACAGTAGATACATCGATTATAATCTTCATAAAAAAAACGGATATCTCTTCCGAATACACTTTTTCCTATTGTCAAGTAGGTAATGATATTCAGAAGAACCAGCCGCTAATAAATTATATTGAAGAAAATGGAAGCCGGTATGAAAGAAGGGCTTTGTCTGATTCTGGTTGGAGTTTTGGAACAAATAATGTGGAGAATGTCAAAGATTTAATTAGCGTATCTGGCAAGCTATTTAAGAATTGGAATTTTGATTGTTACAGAGGAGTATTAACTGGCCTGAATGAGGCCTTTTATATAGATGAAGAGAAAAAAAATGAAATCATCAGAAATCATTCTTCTGCAAAAGACATAATTAAGCCATTTTTGAGAGGTCGTGACATTGAGCGATTTAAAGCGAATTTTCAAAACCAATATATGATTTTTACAAGACGAGGCATAGATATAAACAGGTATCCGTCTGTAAAAAAGCATTTGGAATTTTATAAAGATAGGCTAGAACCTAAACCTAAAAATTATACTGGAAAAAAATGGGAAGGCAGAAAAACTGGCCCATATAAATGGTATGAAATTCAAGATAATATTTCTTATTATAAAGAATTCGAAAAATCGAAAATTGTCTGGCTTGTTTTAACTGACAAAGCAAAATTTTGTATTGATAAACAAGGTAATTATACGAATAATGCAACATTTATTATTACAGGAGAAAAATTGAAATATTTTTTGGCAGTTTTAAATTCAAAAGTGTCTGAGTGGTATTATGATAAGATAACTAACAGTTCTGGAATGGGTACTAATAAGTGGGAAAAGATCTATATAGAACAAATACCAATCCCAGAAATTCCGAAACCTGAAATGCAGCCATTTGAAATATTGGTTGATTATGTCACTTTCATTAAAAAATACGAAGACCGTATAAGCCCATACACTCCAAACGACCATATGGCCGCCAACTTTGAAGAACTGATTGATGCTTGTGTGTATGAGTTGTATTTTAAAGAACACATGCAGCAAAAAGAAATTACAGTTATTAAAGAAGTTAGCGAACTCTTACAACCTATTGACCATTTAGATGAAAAAACACAGGCAACAAAAATTATCAGCATCATCAATAAAGTATTTGACAAATACAAAAGCACCGATAATAGTATCCGCAGGCGCATTTTAGATTTCCCTGTAAAAAGTGCCGACATCATCAATGTAATCCAAAATGGCTAAAAAATATTTACAATTTTAAGGAATGCACCGCATTAAGAGAAGTGAATATTCTATTGCAGCACTTCGTGAAATGTTGCTCATTGCATTGGTACATATAAATTACTTAGGTTCTTCTATGGTGCAGATGCGTATGTTCAATAATCACTTTAATTTTAAAAGCAATAACATTAACTAAAGCAATTTTATCAATCTATTTCTCTGCGACTCCCCGCCTCTGCGGTTATCTAAAAATTATATTCTGCTCCGTCTCCTCCTGAATATCCCTTTTTCTTTGTCCTTACCCGCTTACCTTTGCCAAAATTTTATACATGCGGTTTTATTTAATTTTATTTCTTTCATTTGCCACATTCTTAAATAGCTGTTCAACCAACAACGTTGATAACGATGAAAGCTTGAAAAAATATTTTGATAACAATAAGGTTACCGGAACCTTTGGATTGTTTGATAATGGAAAAGGAAGATTTACCATTTATAATGTAGCACGGTTTAGCGATAGTGCGTACACTCCTGCCTCTACTTTTAAAATTGTAAATTCTCTGATTGGATTAGAAAGCGGCATAGTAAAAAACGACAGTACCATAATAAAATGGGATAGTGTTACAAGAACCCGGGAGGAATGCAATAAAGATTTGTATATGGTAGATGCCTTTCGAATTTCCTGTGTACCGTGGTACAGGGAACTTGCCCGCAGAATTGGCAAACCAACGATGCAACATTACCTGGATACAATTGGTTATGCTGCGAAAAATGGCAGATTTGTAATCAAAAATAACTTGGATTCCTTTTGGTTAGACAATACAGCTAAGGTTACTTCCGATGAACAATTGGGAATGGTTAAAAAATTATATTTTAGTCAACTACCCTTTCAAAAACGCACGCAAGAACTAGTAACTAAAATGATGAAGATGGAAAGTAATTCCAATTATTCATTAAGTTTTAAAACAGGATGGGGAACAACAGCCAGTGGCAGTCAACTGGGGTGGATTATTGGATGGATTGAAGAAAATCAGCATCCTTATTTTTTTACCCTGCAAATAGAATCTGCGAATAAAGATATCGATATGCGTAACGTTCGCTTAACTATGCTGAAAGAGATACTTAAGCATCTGGGTTTTATGGAAGGAAAAAAATAAAACCTAATCCTTTCTTAAAGCCATAAACAGGGTACGATTGGTGTGATTATTGAATCGTATTGTAATTCTAAAAAATTACTTGATCTCCAATGAATTTTCAATTTGAACATATTGAGTTATTACCGGCATTTGGCGTTCTGCTATTACCAATACTTTTTTTTGTATGGGGCCTTTTTCGTAAAAAAAGTATTCTAAAAAAAATAGGGACTCATTCACTGGTAAAAAATCTTATTCATAGTTATTCACCCGCCAATTTTTTATTGAAATTTATTTTTCTGGCACTGGCGTTAACAGCAATGATTGGAGCTGTAATCAATCCCCAAAAACCTGGCAGTAGCAGAAATATAAAAAGAGCCGGTATTGATATAGTAATAGCGCTCGATGTAAGTAAAAGTATGCTGGCTGAAGATATTAAACCCAATCGTTTAGAAAAAGCAAGACAATTTATCTATAAATTATTAGATGAATTAAAAGATGATCGCGTTGGTCTTGTTTTATTTGCCGGGCATGCCTATTTACAAATGCCTCTTACCACCGATCAAAGTGCTGCAAGGATTTATATTCAAAATGCATCTACCACCATTGTTCCAACACAGGGAACAGTAATCGGTGAAGCCTTAAGGATGAGTAACAGTGCCTTTAACAGTAAGGAAAGAAAATATAAATCAATTGTACTTATTACCGATGGAGAAGATCATGATCACGAAGCAGAAACGATCGGTACTACACTGGCCTCCAATGGTGTAATGATTAATACCATTGGCGTTGGTTCTCCCGAAGGAACAACCATTATAGATCCAGCAACTGATTCTTTTAAAAAAGATGCACAAGGGCAACCGGTAATTTCAAAGTTAAATGAAGCCCTATTAAAAAAACTATCAACTACAACCAATGGTATTTATAACCGGTTAGAAAATATACCTGAAGTAGTAAAAAAGATTCGGACGCAACTAAATACAATAGAAAAATCTTCACTGGAAGATGCTTCCTTTCGCGATTATGATAGTTATTTTTATTGGTTAATTGGCATTGCACTTCTTTTTCTTGTACTGGAGTTTTTATGGCCCGAACGAAAATGGAATATTGCATGAGAACCTTTTTTGTCATAATAATATATTGTTTAACCTTTAACACAAGGTTGTTGGCACAAACTGAAAATACGGCTATTGCTAATGGTAATAAGCTATACAAAGAAGGTAAGTTTGAAAAGGCAATAGAAGCGTACGAACTGGCACTTCAACAAAACCCTGATAATGCCATTGCACGCTATAACCTGGCAGCCGCACGTTTTCGAAATAGTAAATGGGAGGAAGCACAAAAAGAATACGAAGCCATCCAACAATTAACTAAAGACGATAATTTAAAACAAAAAGCGATTTATAATAACGGGGTGTCTTTTACCAAACAAAATAAACTGGCAGAAAGTATTGCTGCTTATAAAGAAGCATTGAAAAGAAACCCTACTGATGAAGATGCGCGTTTCAATCTTCAAAAAGCATTGGAGGAAGAACGTAAGAAAAATAAGCAACCCGAAAAAAACGATCAGCAACAAAAAAAAGATAAAAAACAAGAACCTCAAAAACAACCTCCCGCCAATAAAAAAATGCTGGATCAATGGTTACAGTCACTTAAGCAAAAAGAGCAGGAAGTGCAACAAAAAATGCAACAAACGAAAAACAGGTCTGTAACACAGCCCGAGAAAGATTGGTAGTTTAAGTCAGTAGTTTTTAGTTCTGATACGGCAGCTCCCAGCTTAAAGCCACTAAAAGTCAACTATTCCTTATTATTTTCAACCATTCCATTCCTCTCTTTGTTATTTTTGCAGAACGCTTAAATGCGTAGTGCCATCATTTGCAATTTTGCACACCTGCACATTACAAATTATTATGCAATTTTATTCTGCATCGCTTACTGAATACAAAAGACTAAAAACTTCTGAAGTAAAAATTGGAGATTTATTGCTGGGCAACAATCATCCGATAAGGGTGCAAACCATGACCACCACAGATACTATGGATACAATGGCAACTGTTGAGCAATCGATCCGTTGTATTAAAGCGGGTGCCGAACTGGTTCGTATTACAGCACCCAGTAAAAAAGAAGCTGAAAACTTATTGAACATTAAAAATGAATTGCGCAAGAGAGGATATACAACTCCGCTGGTAGCAGATATTCATTTTACACCAAACGCTGCAGAAATTGCTGCGCGTATCATTGAAAAAGTACGGGTGAACCCGGGCAATTATGTAGATAAGAAAAAATTTGAACTGATTGAATATACTGATGCAGATTATGCAGAAGAAATTGAACGGATCAGAGATAGATTTACACCTCTCGTAAAAATTTGTAAAGAATATGGAACCGCTATGCGCATTGGTACCAATCATGGTTCGTTAAGCGATCGTATCATGAGCAGGTATGGAGATACTCCTATAGGAATGGTAGAAAGTGCCATGGAATTTTTGCGCATTGCACGTGGTGAAAATTATCACAATATAGTATTGAGCATGAAAAGTAGTAACCCACAAGTAATGGTTCAGGCCTACCGTCTGCTTATTCAATCCATGCACCAGGAATTTGATAATTGTTATCCATTACATTTAGGAGTTACAGAAGCGGGAGATGGAGAAGACGGACGAATAAAATCGGCTATTGGAATAGGGAGTTTACTGGAAGATGGAATTGGAGATACTATTCGTGTATCCTTAACCGAAGATCCGGAGTTTGAAATACCGGTTTGTAAAGATTTGGTGAAAAGATATCAGGTGAGTCAGGAGCCGGGAGTAGGGAGTAGGAAGTCAGTAGTCGGAAGTCGGGAGTCAGTTGATGAGAGTCGGAAGTCGGTAGTCGGTAGTGGGGAAACCAGCTTACCTGAAACATATTCACACAATCTTCCGGTGTTACCATCTTCGGGTCTTTCCTATAACCCGCTGGAATATACGCGAAGAAAAACAAATCCGGTTGATATTATCGGAGGAAGCCAGGTGCCGGTGGTAGTTGCTGATATGAGTAAGATTAAAAAGATTAGTCCTCAACAATTACAAAGTATTGGATATACTTATAATGAAGCAACTGATAAATGGTATATTGGAGATGCGTCGGCAGATTTCATTTTTGCTGGAAATCAACTGATCGATTTTGCGCTTCCAGGTACACTGAAAGTAATTGTATTTCCTGACGCCTATCAAAAGGCTGCTGATAAATCAACCTATTTTCCCATTTATGATATTTCTGAATATCCGGCTGAATCGAAAAGTAAGCTCCTCAATTTTGTAATGATTGATTGTTACAGTGAGCCTGCTAACAAGGTAGATCTTAATGCTATTCGCAATGATCCAACCGTGGTTATTTGTTTAAGCAGTACCAACAGGAATGCGATGCAATCGGTTCGAAGAATGTTTATTGAACTCGGAACGTTGGGTATTAACAATCCTGTGATATTAATAACCGATAGCCATTGTAAAACACCCGATGAACATTTAATTCATTTTGCTACAGAAACCGGTGCATTATTATTGGATGGATTGGGTGATGGTATTTGTTTAGGATATAGCAGTGATGCACAACTGGAAAATAAGCAAGCAACAGGAAGAACCTATCTCGAAGTAAGAGACGGCTATCAGTTTACGAACAACACGGCTTTCTCTATTTTACAGGCTACCCGTACGCGGATTTCAAAAACAGAATATATTAGTTGCCCGAGTTGCGGTCGTACTCTTTTTGATTTACAGGAAACCACGGCAAAAATCCGTTCGGTTACCAATCATTTAAAGGGATTAAAAATTGCGATTATGGGTTGTATTGTAAATGGACCCGGCGAAATGGCTGATGCCGATTTTGGTTATGTAGGAAGCGGACCCGGAAAAATAACATTGTATAAAGGCAAAGAAATTATTAAGAGAAATGTAGATAGTGCTATTGCCGTAGAAGAACTCATCTTATTAA
Organism: Chitinophagaceae bacterium; assembly: GCA_031378605.1. GTDB lineage: Bacteria > Bacteroidota > Bacteroidia > Chitinophagales > Chitinophagaceae > Endoryza. The sequence continues at coordinate 33,919 of JANNEK010000082.1, forward strand.
TAAAAGAAAATGAAGTCTGGATAGAGCCTTAGTGAAACGTTATTGTTATTCAAGTACTATGATAAGAATAAATTGATCTGTTATTTCGGTACGGATTATTTATTTTTAAAAAACTGTTTAATTTAAAATTTTTTTCCCTCAGGGCCGGGGGGCTCTACCCTGGACACCCTCGCTGCACCCGCTTCTTGCTTGCGCATCCCAACTGCTTTGGGCACGAACCAGTTGAGGCGCTCAACGCAGGGTTGGTGATAGCGATATTAATAGCATCATACACTTTTGAAAAAAAATAATTTTTGTACTATAACAAGAACAAATTCTTGTATAATATTTAAGAACAGATTTTTTATTTTTTAAAAACTGTTCAATTTAAAATGTTTTTCCCTCAGGGCCGGGTGGCCGTTACCCTGGGCATCGCGCTGCACCCGCTTCTTGCTTGCGCATCCCAACTGCGTTGGGCACGAACCGGCTGAGGCGCTCAACCCAGGGTTGGTGATAGCACTATTAATTGCATCATGTCTATCGAATAAAAATTATTCCGGTGCTATGGTACAAATAAATTGGATTACCATCCATTCACACAAAAATGAGTGAGTATGTTTCGTAAAATAACTTCGCGCTTTCGCGGCAATATCTTTTTAACAAGAAGATTTTAAAAAAAAGTGCTGAATCTCTTTGTTGCAAAAATAATTTCGTCATAGCAGATTTAACTTAATACTGGTGCTATGGGAAGAATAAATTGATCTATTATTTCGGTACGGATTATTTATTTTTTGAAAGCTTTATAATTTGAAAATGCTGATCCCTCAGGGCCGGGTGGCCCAACCCTGGGCATCGCGCTGCACCCGCTTCTTGCTTACGCATCCCAATTTGAGTAAATTATATTTCAAACCAGTTTATAAAATTCACCCCCTCTCTCAAATAAATAGTTGCTCATTTTTTATAATAAATTGTACGCACTTGTATTTAATAATCAGTCTTCCTAAACTATTTATATTTGCACCGCTAATCAATCACTACAAACTACAAACTACAAACTACAAACTACAAACTACAAACTACAAACTACAAACTACAAACTACAAACTACAAACTATTCAACATTCACCAATGAACCGCATCGATCGCTTACATGCTATACTTACTCATCTTCAAAGCAAGAGAAAGGTAACAGCACAAGAGATTGCAAATCGTTTTAAGATCAGCCTCAGAACGGTTTACCGTGATATAAAAGCATTGGATGAAAGTGGTGTTCCTGTTATCGGAGAAGCTGGAACCGGATATACAATTATGGAAGGTTATCGATTACCGCCTGTTATGTTTACCCAAGAGGAAGCAGTGTCGTTAATGTTGGGGTCTAAGTTGGCGGCCCAGTTTACTGATAAATCTGTACAAAAACAATTTGAGTCAGCACTGTTTAAAATAAAATCCGTACTAAGAAATATCGATAAAGAACATGTAGATCAGTTGAATGATTCAATTGCTATTTTAGGACCCAAACCCGGACCTGATGATGAGTCGGCGCAATACCTGGCTGTTTTACAAAAAACAATCGTTGATAAAAAGATAGTTACCATACGCTACCAGGCAAACTATAGCGAAGAAATAACAGAACGATCTATTGAACCCATCGGATTGTGTTATTATGGTTCTGCCTGGCACCTGATTGCGTGGTGCCGGATGCGTAAGGGATACCGCGATTTTAGGATCAACCGGATGAAAACCCTTCACGTAAAAGAAGAACTATTTGGCAGTAAAAATCATCCCACCCTTCAACATTTTATTAATGAAATGACGAATAACCACCAAACCGGCTTGCAGGAAGTGACTGTGTTATTTAGTAAAAAAATAATAAAACATATTGGTGAACAACGTTATTACCATGGTTTTGTTTCGGAAGAAAAAGTTGGAGAAATGTACCGAATGAAATTTTTGACTGCCCACGCCGAAGGACTGGCACGTTGGCTATTAATGTATACCGATGGAGTAAGTTTGAATGAATCTCCCCTGCTGTTAAGCCTCATGAAAAAACTTATCAAAGATCTGGCGCACCAGCATAAGTAATTCATAATGAAAATTTATTTTCTCTCTGCTGACATAGGGCTGTCAAACACCAATGGTAATTTTATACTCTTAAAAAATTATCATGGAAATAAAAACACATCCTCCAATGAAGGTGCTTTACAGTACGCACCAAACAACAATCAATGAATTGAGTCAATTTGTTGGAACGGTTGTCAAACAACTCTATCGCGAAGCAGCAAATAATGATGTACTGGTAAGCGGGCCGGCTTATTGGATTTATTATGGAATGGATGGGAAACCGGATACCATTTTTACATTAGAGATTGCTATACCTATTCAGGGACCTATGAAAACTTCCCTATTTGCGACTAAAGAATTACCTGCATTCAAAGCAGCCAGTCATGTGCATGAAACCGCCTGGATGAAAATGCCGGAAACCTATGGACAACTGATGCAATTTATTTCAACCAATAATTTACAAATGACAGGTATTTGCCGGGAAATTTATTGGAATATAGACTTCGAAACACCAGAAAATAATCTAACTGAAATACAGATTGGTATATTGATTAACGGATTGCACAAAACAGTTTAAAGGAATCCAGCGGAAAAAATATGCGTTCTGTTTTTTTTGCAGGTATTGGTTATCGTTATTATACAACCTCCGAAAAATTATCCTTTAGAATTACAGAATACCATTTAGAACCAACTATATTGTAATAAACGACCAGCCTGGCTTTATTTATTCAATTGGCATATCTTTTAACTCTTAAAGTAACTATTGACTTTAATAAGCTGATTATAAATTTAATTGCCAGTGTCTGCTCAAACCTTTAAGCAGCCACGGAAAGCCCTTGCAGCATAGTAGGATTCTGCCCCGTTATGATACACGAAAACATTGTTGTAGCGATAATCGCAAAAAAGTGCACCTCCGAGTTTTCGAATAGAAGAAGGTGTTTTTATCCAGCTCGATGTTTTCGTATCATAATTTCCCAGTTTCTGCAGCGCCCGATATTGTTCTTCCGATAAAAGTTCAATGCCCATCGCAGCAGACATATCAATGGCGTTATTTTTCGGTTTATGTTCTTTCCTTGACTCCAGCCCCTCACGGTCGAAACAAACACTTCTGCGACCATTGGGGCTTTCTGCAGAACAATCAAAAAAAATGTATTCGCCCGTTTTTTTATTAAGTTCTACCACATCAGGTTCCCCACCCGTTCTCTCCATTTCATTGAGCGACCATAGTTTTTCAGCATTAGCGTTCAGCCTGGCGTGTACGTTTGCCCAATCAAGACCTTTGTGTCGGTTCCTATTTTTCTCAAATCGATCCTTTAATACATTGAGTAGTTTTTTTTGTTGTTCAGGCGACAACCTATTTTTATTTCCCATTGTGAAAGCTTGTTAAGTTGATTTGATTACAATATTCTACAGTTATTTAATACTCTAACGTTAAGCAGTACTTGCATAAAATCAAAGTCAGTGCCATTTGAAAAATTTTAACGACCATCCCGAGCTGGCCAATCTCAAAATTTTTTTCCCTTTTCCAAAAGTTTAATCATCTTAATTATTCTCGCTGCTTTTGTTTCAATTTTCTTAGAATCGACAATCCAATCGATATAATATTTTTTATTACTATCGGAAAGTTTTAGAAAAAATTCATACGCTCTTGGTGAATCAACAACTGAGTCCAGAATCTCTTCTGGAATATCCACAGGCGATCTGTCTACGAACAAGGTAACATGAACACCGTCACCTTCTTTCTTTTTAATTGCCTTGCGTAAAGGCGCTTTCAGGGGTAAAAGCATGCTACCATTTTTCATGGGCAGCAGATTAAATTGGCGCAACTCATAGGTATCAACAAATCCTTTAACCCTTACCAATCCAAGTGTCGATTTTGCGCCAGAGGGAATGCCAGGTAGTACAACGTAACTCCATCCTCCTTTACCGGCTTTCTTTTTGATTTTATATGTTTTATCGACTATTGGGTTCGCCATGATTTAACAGGAAGTCTACAATGGATGAAGAAACACAGAAACGCTGATTGTTCGTTGACCACAATTCAAAAAATACGATAACTCCAACAACTACCTTTGATTTCAAATGTAAAAAAATTTTGGAATTCTTATTTACTTATCCATTTTTTTAAGGTCTTTACAAGTCTATTTCAAATTTTGCAACACGGGTAATATTCAGGTTAATGTTTAAAATCAGGATTGTCACTACTATTAACAAGTATACCTTATAAATAGTAATAACTTTTCAGGGCTATAGCTAGCAGCACCCTATCCCACAACCATTGCTCCTTCTTCCAATTGCATTATATATACTTCAGGAGTAATGGAGAATTGTTCCTCGTAGGCCTCCTGCATTTGGGTTTTAAAAATTTCAACTGTATCGCTATGTACAATATTAATGGTACAGCCTCCAAATCCTCCTCCCATCATACGGGCACCAATTACTCCGTTGATTGGTTTGGCATTCTCAACCAAAAAATCCAATTCTTTACAACTCACTCCATACCGCTTGCTCAATCCTTTATGTGAGGCAAACATCATCTCACCAAAACCTGTAAGATCCGTATACCTTAATGCTTCACATGCTGCCAGTAAACGTTGATTTTCATTAACAATATAACTGCAACGATCATACACAGTTGAGTTAAACTCTTTCCAATGCCGGGTCAATTGTTCATAACTAACATCACGCATTGATTGAATATCGGGATAATATTTCCTAAGCAGCTCTACACCCAGTTCACATTGTTGTTTCCTTACGTTATATTCTGTTCCCGCCAGTGAATGACTCACCATTGTATTTACCAATACAATTTTATACTCAGGAAAATCAAAGGGAATATATTCATATTCCAGATTACGGCAGTCCAATTTCATTGCATGACCAGCCTTCCCGTGCAAACTGGCAAATTGATCCATGATGCCGCATTGTAAACCAACAAAATGATGCTCTGTTTTTTGACCGATTACAGCAAGTTCCATCCTGCTATACTCGAGGTTAAATAATTCATTTACCGCAAAACCATAAGCAGAGCAAAGAGCCGCCGAAGAACTCATGCCGGCACCTACCGGTATATCGCCATCGATAAGCACATCTATACCTTCAATAGAAGTACCGGTTTGCTGAAGGTAATAAGTAACCCCCAGCAGGTAATTCATCCATCCCGTTTGAGGCTGCTTTTCATCAACTGAAAACGAAGCTGATTCTCCATACTGCCTTGCAAAAACATTAATGGTACCCGTATTATTTTTAGCAATTGCTGCATATATTCGTTTATCAATGGCAGCAGGCAATACAAAACCTTTGTTGTAGTCGGTATGTTCTCCAATAAGGTTTATCCTGCCTGGCGCTGCTGTTAATAATGGTTGGCGACCATAACGTTGAACAAATTCCTGATGCAGTTTAGCTATCATTTTTAAAAATTGTAAAAATTAATACTAAAAATAATTAAAACCTGATCATTCGAGCACTATGAATTTTTCGATTCAATCAATATCAGAAAATGGCTTATCGATTATTCGATTAGCTAACAGTGTTTCCCACACTATGATAGATATTTTACCATCCTATGGTGCCCTTCTTCATTCCTTTACCATTCAAACAGTTCAGGGACCTTTTAATATCATTGACAATTATAAAGATAAAGGAACCATAGAAAGTCAATTGAGCCATTCTTACAAAAGTTCAAAGTTATCGCCTTTTGCCTGCCGTATTCCGGCCGGAAAATATGAATGGGAAAATAGTCAGTTTGAATTTACCAATAAATTTAACGACGGTTCGGCTATCCATGGTTTGTTATTTAATAAGGTGTTTTCCGTTGACGAACAATATTTCAATAATGAAAAAGCTTCCGTTAAACTATCTTATCATTACATTAAGGAAGATCCCGGCTATCCTTTTGAATATCGTTGTTCTGTAATCTATACATTATACCCTGATAATACATTACAGGTAGAAACCACTTTGCATAACCTCGATAAAGTGAGTATTCCTATAGCCGATGGCTGGCATCCTTATTTTACACTTGGCTCACCCGTTAACGGGTGTGAATTGGAATTTGCATCCGATACCATGCTTGAGTTTAACGAACAACTAGTTCCAACGGGTAAATTCATAAATGATCCTTCTTTTATTAAATCAAAACTGATTGGCAATCGCTTATTTGATAATAGTTTTCTATTGCAATTAAAAGAAGGGTCCCCCGTTTGCACGCTTCATAACCCCTCCAATAAACTTACCCTGCTTTTTTATACCAATAAAAACTACCCCTATCTTCAGATATATATCCCCGATGACCGCAACAGTATTGCCATAGAAAATTTAAGTGGGGCACCAAACTGTTTTAACAATGGTATGGGGCTTAAAACCTTATTATCCGGACAAACGGAAACATTTAACGTGACGTATAAATTACATCAGCCCTAAAATAGCTAACTTTCCACAAATTATTTATATGATTAAGAAGAGGTGGCTGCCTGCCATTTTTTGTACGCTTTTCCTGCTTGGATGCGCAGAAATAAATGAAGAAATTGTACTCAACGAAAATGGAACTGGAACCTATGTTACTAAAACAGATATGAGCCAGTTGATAGAAATGATGCAAAGTTTTGGCGGCGATGAAATGAATAAAGAAGGGCTTGATAAAGTGATCGATACCGTACTATCCATGAAAAGTTTTACAGACACTTCCAGCAATATGAGTGCGGAACAAAAGCAATTAATGAGCCGGGGAAAAATGCGACTCCAAATGAACATGAAGGAAAAAATATTTAAGATTGATACTGATTTCCCATTTTCCAGTTATAATGATCTTCAATTATTGTTAGCCGGCGCCGGCGGAATGTCGAACCTGAGTGGGGCGATGAAAAAAATATTCGATAAAGGAGCTACTGAAAATACCAATCAACCCGATTCGCCGATCGATCCGGGCCTCGATCAAATCTCCAGCATTTTTGATGTCGTCGTAAAAAATGGATCCATCAGTAAAAAAGTAAACCAGGAAAAATTTAAGCTACTGATGGAGAAACCTGAAATGACACAAATGGGGCAGTTAACAGGGGCAGGAATTGAAATTCTTACTTCAACTGTAATTAAATTACCACGCCCGGTTATTAATGCTGATAACATCCTGCTTAAATTATCGGATGATAAAAAAACAGTGACGCTGAAGTACAACATGCTGGAATTATTTGAAAGCCCTGATAAATTTTCATATACAATTACCTATTAATAATAAAGTGTGGTTCATAATTTATTGGTCAATTGATTTTTAATATTTTTGAATAATAGTTACTATCTTTATAACATCATCCTTTAGCTATCGAATGTCGGACTTCATTGAAAAAATACACCCAATCAGTGGAAAACATTCCATTAAAGAAGCCACTATTAGCCTTTTTTTAGTTAATCAAATTATTAAACCTGAAAGATTTCAAAAACTTATTGAAACGTCTTATAAAGGTAATTTCCAACAATTCGCCGAAGTAGAACAATTACAAGTCGAAATTCAAAATAAGAATGCGGAATCAACTGTAAATACAAATACACGCAAAAATATTGGATTTAGATTTTTTGGATTCAATGATAAAGGAAAAACAACTAAGGTGTTTCAAGGAATTAATGAAGATGAAAGAAAGTTTATATCTTTTCATTGCTTAGATTATTTAACGTGGCAAAATTTTTATGACGATTTTATCGACACAGTAAAAAAATTATCATTAGAACATAATGAACTTTTTGCTCATTCATTCAGTCTACAATATGTAGATGTATTCAATTGGAGTGGCATAATTACTGACTTTCAGGCGGCTTTATTCTTCAATGAAAAAAGTCAAACATTACCTCTAAAATTTTTTAGTTCAAAATTTAGTCGAACATATCTTTTAACTATTGAAGAAGAATTTGAAGGACTTAAATTTTTTGACAGAATAGAAGTGCGTTTAGAGAATAAACTGATTCCTGAGATTACCATCAGTCATAATATAGCTCATCAGCTAGATACTGAACAAGATTTAGCAACGTTAATTAACACTGAACAGTTCATTAAAATGCTTAAAATTGCACATAAAAGAAATAAAGAAATTCTTGGTGACATACTAACTGTCGAAATCAAAAATCGAATTAACTTATAACTATGCCTATTGACGCTTTAAACCCAGTAGACTTCAAAAGAAGCTTTCACGACCCCAACCCTACCAGGCCCTTATTTACTTTTGAATATTTTGACGCGAGAATTGGAGATCGTAGAATGCTTTTTTCTGAACCGGTGGTATCAGATTTATCTTATGATTTGAAGGGGCGCATTTATTCTTTTTTTTCACTTAATAATAATTGGGATGGGTATGGTGGAGTTAAACCACAGGAGTCTGTTTTGAATAATTGTATATACTTTTTAAAAAAACTACCTAAAAAGTATTTACAAGACCTAACTAAGGACGATGTATCACTCACTCCTTACGGGACCATTGTTTTAGATTGGGAAACAAGTGAAAAGCTTCTTTCTATTGAAATAGGCGAAGATAGTATTGGATATTTTATTGAGGCTTCAAGTAATGAGAAGCTTAGCTCAGAAGGAATTAAATATTTTAAGAATGAAGTACCTTCCGAATTGGCTTTTGCGTTTAGCAAGTTTTATAGCTAAGCTATTCCGAAAAATAAATAGAACGGATATTATTCCAGATAAGATTGCTGAAACAGAACTTATTATCAGAGGAGTTTTTACTCCACTATTCTATAGCCAATCGAAAAAGAAACTTAAAGAAGGTGCATTTCTTCCTCCCCCTGGAAAAAACGATGTTTCAGTTTTGCGTCACGATTTTACAAACGATAATTTCTGTAAGAATCATTGTTTAGGAATTGCTATTAAAGACAATACTTATTGCGGACTTGCTTCTTTCCTCGCTAAACATATTACAGAGCTCACAAAAGAACATAACATTGAAGGTCAAGTATACTTGAAAATAACACCACTTGAGGATGACTTAAGAACCATTGTCGAAAAAAGGCCAATTTTGAAAACTTTTAAAGGTGTTCCAATGCACGCTGATTTGTATTATACCGTTGTTTTTCAAGCTGGAAAACCAAATACTACATATAGGCGTTTCGCTAAAGATTTAGCGATAAAAATATCAAATTATTTTGAATATCCATATCCGGCTCATAAAAGTTGGCAAGGGAATAAACTCGGTTGGTCATAAATCTCATATTAATTAACTCTCTTAACATTCTATCCTCAATAATAAATATTCACAAATATATAATCATCTCGTTTCTTTTGATTCCTCGTTTTCTTGATAGTAATTTTGCCTTATGCAACAAACCTATTTTCTCGTTATTGGCTCCGGTATTGCCGGCCTTACTTTTGCCCTTAAAGCTGCCAAACAATTTCCTGATAAAAAAATATTGGTGATTACGAAAACACAGGCCGATGAAACCAATACCAAATATGCACAGGGTGGAATTGCTGGTGTATGGGATGCTAATAAAGACAGTTTTGATAAACATATTGAAGACACCCTGATTGCCGGTGACGGACTTTGTAATAAATCCATTGTAGAAATTGTAGTAAAAGAAGGAGTAGAACGCATTCGTGAAATTATAGAATGGGGCGCCGAATTTGATAAAGAAGCGGATGGTGATTATAAATTGGGGAAAGAAGGTGGCCATAGCGAATATCGGATTCTTCATTATAAAGATGTAACGGGTAAAGAAATGGAGAGAGCGTTGCTTACTTCGGTAGAGCATTTTAAAAATATAGAAATTATTAAACACTGCTTTGTTGTTGATCTCATCACGCAGCACCATCTTGGCTATCTTGTTACTAAGTCTACCCCTGATATCGAATGTTATGGGGTATATGTGCTCAACCGCGAAACCAATCAGATAGAAAAAATTCTTGCACATACTACTTTATTAGCTACCGGAGGAAATGGCCAAGTGTATCGCTCAACCACCAATCCTTTTATTGCAACCGGCGATGGAGTAGCAATGGTTTATCGTGCAAAGGGTAGAATTGAAAACATGGAATTCATCCAGTTTCATCCAACAGCTTTATATGAACCCGGAGTACGCGGCCAATCATTCCTAATTACTGAAGCGGTTAGAGGTGACGGTGGTATTCTTAGGAATAAAGATGGCGAAGCTTTTATGGAACGATATGATTCCCGAAAAGATTTAGCCCCGCGGGATATTGTTGCACGAGCGATTGACAGCGAAATGAAAATTTCCGGTACTGAAAATGTATTTCTTGATTGCAGGCATATGGATCAGGAAAAATTCCTGGAGCACTTTCCAAATATTTATGAAAAGTGTAAATCGATAGGAATTGATGTGGCAAACCATATGATACCTGTTGCACCGGCGGCTCATTATAGTTGCGGAGGTATTCAAACAGATGAATGGGGCAAAACGTCTATTAAAAATTTATATGCAGCAGGCGAATGTGCCAGTACAGGTTTGCATGGTGCCAATCGATTAGCAAGTAATTCATTACTCGAAGCAATGGTATTTGCACACCGTTGTTTTATAGATGCTACTAAAAAAATAAATGCTGCTTTACATGGCCCCCCTCTCCCCCCGGGGAGAGGGGCAGGGGGTGAGGTACCCGACTGGAACGCTGCCGGTACCACACAACCGAAAGAAATGATTCTGATAACGCAAAGTTTGAAAGAAATTCAACAGATCATGAGTGATTATGTTGGTATTGTTCGAACCAACGTGCGGCTCAAAAGAGCCAGTAAGCGAATTGACTTACTATGGGAAGAAACAGAAGCACTGTACGAAACAACCACATTATCGCCACAACTTTGTGAATTAAGAAACATGATTACCGTAAGTTACCTGATTGTAAAATGTGCCTCCTTCCGGCATGAAAGCCGTGGACTGCATTTTAATACCGATTACCCAGGTAAGAGTGAGAAAATACAGAATATTGTGCTATAGAAGTATGCAAGAAACCAGTGAATCTTTCATGATTTTTTGTTTATTATTTATCATTCGCGGGTATTTTAAATTGATTTATTTATCTTCAAAGACAGATAACACTTCTATTCAAGGCTGATGAACTTGAAGAACCATAAACCATAAACTACAAACCACAAACTCCAAACCTCTCTATGCAAGCAATGATTTTTGCAGCCGGCCTCGGCACCCGATTTAAACCATGGACCGACACTCATCCAAAAGCATTGGCGCTAATAAACGGAAAGTCGCTACTTCAACGAAATGTTGAATACTTACAGAAGTATAACATCAGAGATATTGTAATAAACGTGCATCATTTTGCAGAACAGGTGATCGATGCAATAAAAATTAATAACGGGTGGGGAAGTACGATTTCAATAAGCAATGAAACCAATCAATTACTAGAAACAGGTGGGGGTCTGAAAAAAGCAGAACACTTTTTTAAAGACGATATCATTGTTATCTTAAATGCCGATATACTTACTGATTTTGACTTAAGCCTGATGATAAATTATCATCTGCAAAAAAACTCATTGGCAACTTTGGCTATAACCGATCGATCTACTTCCCGATATTTTTTATTTGATGAAAACAATACAGTTTGCGGCTGGAGAAATACAAAAACAGGTGAGGAAAAAATAAGCCGCCCCTCTAACAATCTTTCTCAAAAAGCATTTAGTGGTATTCATATTGTCAGTAAAAAAATATTCCCTCTTATAAAGCAGCAAGGAAAGTTTTCAATCGTTGATGTTTATTTAGAGTTAGCAAAAATAACCGATTTAAAAGGATTTGATCATAGTGGAAGTAAATTGGTGGATGTAGGCAAACCCGAATCCGTAGCAATTGCTGAAGAATATTTTAAATAAATACCTATATCTTTTTTGATAATTGATTTTATTTGTTTGTTATCAGTATGAAAATTTTGCTCAACACAATTCATGAATTTTCGATAAAAATAATTTCAAAAGAATTATGCACGAAACGTTCCTACGGAACGAACTTTTTTAAATTATAGTTCTACCCACAACACGTCCCAATGGGACGAAGGGCGATTGAATTGAAAGATATTCTCAAATGCGATAATAAATAAAAGGATTTTTTATCTCGCCCTGTAGGGACGCATCATGGGTAGAATGATAAGAAAAGAGAATCTCGTTCCGTAGGAATGATTCGTGTTTATAAAGCAATCGCTAAAAAAACAATTTATCAATTTAAATTTCTTTTTATTTTCTATAGAAATTGTTGCAATAAATCTGTCTGGTACAAAATGTGCTTCCACACCTCGAAGGGCGATTGAATTGCAGGCAATTCTCAAATACTATTAAAATTAATAGGGTTCTGTATCTCGTCCTGTAGGGACGCATCATGGGTAGAATGATAAGAAAAGAGAATCTCGTTCCGTAGGAACGATTCGTGTTTATAAAGAAATCGATAAAAAACAATTTATCAATTTAAATTTCTTTCTATTTTCTATAAAAATTGTTGCAATAAATCAGCCGTAGGAAAACGGCTATTGTCAAAATTTTTTGCATTTACTACAGGCTTCCAACTATAAACTCCAGACTATAGACTTCCGACTACTTTATCCCACTTTGTAGTATAGGCCATTACCGGAACAATTCGTAACTTACCATTCGAATTAAACCATTCTATGCAATTGCTCGACTATATCCAGGTAAAAACCAATACAGGGTTTGCTGATATTGAATTGTATCACGGCGATCTTTCTGCAATTCCTAAAGAGCATGCGGTAGATATTGTTATACTTTCTGCTTATCCCAACGATTATACTCCTCTTGAAGGTACCCTGATCGGTGCTTTGGATAATAAAGGTTTATCCGTAGCAGAACTATCGAAGAATAAAGAAATGGATCTTCGAAAATTTCTCTGGTGCTGGTTTTCCAGTGAACTTAGTCCCGCACAACAATCTCAATTTAATTTTCATCATATACTATGTTTCGAACCCGAAAAAAGGAAAGACGAAGCTGCTGAATATGTTGCCGATATTTTCCGCTGCCTTAATAATTTTGTTTTTGAAGATGATCATAACCATGTTGCCATGCCTACCGTGGCAGCAGGAAATCAGTACGCTTCTGCTATTAAAATTACCGAAGCAATTATTGAAGCAGGTATTTTTTGGCTGCAGCGCGGCCTTCCACTATCAACGATAAGAATTGTTGAAATTGATGAACAAAAGGCAAACGATCTTAAAAATGTTTTTGCACGTTATAAAAAACAAGGTGAAGTACTTGAAGAGGAGAACATAGAGATTGAATTGGAAATTGCTAAATCATCTATTCCGCGGAAAGTGGCTCCGCTGGCAGCAAAGCCACAACCTCTTCCGCAAGAACCACCAATGCCGGCAGTTGCAGCAGATGTAAAACCGCATTATGATCAATTCGATGTTTTTATCAGTTACTCACATAAAAACAGAGATCATGTAAACTACTTTATCGAACAGTTGCGTATCAAATACCCCGATCTTCGCCTGTTTTATGATAGCGATTCCATCCCCAAAGGCGGACAATGGCTGAAAGAGATCTCACGCTGCATCGATAAAAGTAAAAAAGTACTGATCTTTCTATCTAAAGAATTTGATGAGTCACCCGCCTGTTGGGATGAATTTCAATGCGCCAAAGTGCGTCAAAACAGAACAGGGAAAAATATTATCATGAATATTTACCTTCTTCATCATCCCGAATTGCCTTCTATGTTCGAAATATTTAACTGGATTGATTGTCGTGAAGCGGATAAACAAAAAATGGAAAAAGCAATTGATGAATTAATACAATCTATAGATCGGTAATACCCGATGTCTAATTCAATGTTTCCCATTTTTCGATGCTTTTCATCTATAAACAATCGTTATCCATTATAAATTCCATCACATATTACGTGTAGTCATTACCTTTCCGGAAAATTAACCAATATGTCGAAGGTTCTTATTGCACTATTGCTCTTGCTCCCAATAGTTGGATCATCACAATCAGCAGCAGTATTAAAATCAAAGCAAATTATTTTACCCAATGGCTGGAAACTCACGCCGGTTGGAAAATCACTTCCTTTGGGCGACCTACCTCTCCATCTTTCAGTATCTCCTTCAAAAAAATATATAGCAGTCACTAATAATGGACAGAGTGTACAATCTATTCAATTGATTGATGCTAAATCTGAAAAAATACTTGATACAAAAATTATTGATAAAAGCTGGTTCGGCCTTGCCTTCAGTGCTGATGAAAAATATTTATATGCTTCTGGCGGTAACGATAACCAGGTTGTGAAATATGCTATCATCAATAATAAACTGAAACTGAAAGATCGTATTGTATTAGGAAAACCCTGGCCCGAAAAAATTTCTCCCTCCGGGCTAACTATAGATGATACTAAGCAATTACTCTATGTGGTTACTAAAGAAAATAATGCGCTATATATTATTGATCTCAAAACAAAAAAAACTATTAAACAAATCTTTTTAGGAGCAGAAGCATTTACTTGTATGCTTTCGCCCAATAAAAAAGAATTATATATTTCGTTGTGGGGAGGCGATAAAATTCTTATACTGAATACTCAACAACAATTGATGATTGATTCTATTACAGTAGGAGATAATCCCAATGATATCTGTTTATCCAAAAATGGACAGTACTTATTTGTTGCCAATGCAAATGATAATTCCGTATCGGTCATCGATATAAAAAAAAGAAAAGTACTTGAAACGTTGGATGCTGCACTCTATCCAAATTCCCCGAGTGGTTCAACCAGCAATGGTGTTGCATTAAGTGCCAATGAAAAAACGTTGTATATCGCCAATGCAGATAATAATTGCATTGCTGTATTTGATATCAGCAAACCAGGGTTCAGTATATCCAAAGGGTTTATTCCAACGGGTTGGTATCCTACCAATATAAAAGTAATTGGTTCAAAAATTTTTATTGCGAATGGAAAAGGGTTTAGTTCTAAAGCCAATCCTTATGGTCCTAATCCTGTTGGCAGAGACGAAGAAGTAAATTACCAGGCAGGAGATAAAAAACGTCCTAAAGAAGTTGAATATATAGGAGGATTGTTCAAAGGAACCTTAAGCATTGTTCCTGCACCTTCAGAAAAACAATTGAGTGCCTATTCATTGGCTGTTTATGATAATACCCCTTTCACAAAAGAAAGAGAAACCCTATCGCAGGGTGAAGCCGGCAACCCGATACCAATGAAAGTTGGTGATCCTTCTCCAATAAAATATGTTTTCTATATCATTAAAGAAAACCGAACCTACGACCAGGTGCTGGGAGATATGAAAGAAGGGAATGGCGATCCGAGCCTGGTTCTATTTGGAGAAAAAGTTACACCCAATCAGCATAAGCTTGCCCGTGAGTTTGTACTGCTCGATAATTTTTATGTGGATGGAGAAGTAAGTGCCGATGGACATAATTGGAGCCTCGGAGGATATGCAACCGATTATTTAGAAAAAACATGGCAAACCAGTTATGGAGGGCGCGGTGGTAATTATGATGCGGAAGGCAACCGTGCTATTGCAAACAATAAAGGCGGATTTTTTTGGGATCTGTGCAAGCGTAATAATATAAGCTATCGCACCTATGGTGAATTTGCCGATGATTATAAAGCAAATATCCCGGTTTTAGAAAATCATTTCTGCACTTATTATACCAGTTGGGATGAGCGTGTACGTGATACTACCCGTTTTTATCAATGGAAAAGAGATTTTGATTCAATGCTTTCTATCAATAAACTAACGCAGTTTAATTCTTTGCGATTTATTAATGACCATACTGAAGGATTAAGCAAAGGAAAGCCTACTCCCTTTGCCCATGTGGCTGATAACGACTGGGCGGTAGGGTTATTTATAGAATACCTCAGCAAAAGTTCGATCTGGAAAGAGAGTGTAGTATTTATTGTAGAAGATGATGCGCAGAATGGGCCCGATCATGTGGATGCCCATCGAACTACTGCCTATGTGGCTGGTGGATTTGTGAAAAGAAATTTTGTTGATCACTCCATGTATTCCACTTCCTCTATGTTACGAACTATGGAATTAATACTCGGGCTTCCTCCAATGTCGCAATACGATGCAGCAGCAAATCCAATGTGGAAATGTTTTTCTTCTACGCCCGATCTTACACCTTTTAGTTCAGTGCCGGCAATAATTGATATCAATGAAAAAAATATAGCCTTAAATGAATGGCAACGCAGATCCGAACTATTTAATCTAACTAAAGAAGATGCGGTACCCGATCTTGAATTCAATATCGTGCTATGGCATGGAATAAAAGGCGATCATATTCCTTTTCCCGGACCGAGAAGAGCAGCATTTCTTAAAATTAAAGAAGGTAAAGAGGACGATGATTGAGATTGGAACACGGATATAACGGATGCAACAGATTGTCACGGATATTAAATGCTTACTATAAAAAATCGGTATTCTCGGTTTAATCAGTTCGAACCGGTTTCTTTACAATGGCAACACGGAGCTAACGGATCCAATAGATTTTCACGGATGATAAATACTTACTATAGATAATCCGTATTCTCAGTTTAATCAGTTCGATCCTTTTTCTAATACGATGGCAACGCGGATAGAACAGATAGTCACGGATAATAATACGACTATAAAAAATCCGTAGTATCAGTTTAATCAGTTCGATCCGTGTTCCTATTCCGCCACCTATTGTCATTGGAAACATCCCTTATTTTATAGTAAATTCGCTGCTTAAATTAATTTGGTACATGCAGGGAGTAACAGAAGCAATTGAATCATTGTATAAAAAATGGAGCGGTACATCTCCTATTCGCGTCGAGTTATTACCCCAAGCCGGTTCAGATCGTCGTTATTACCGTATTCATACCAATAAAGATTCGGTAATTGCTACCCATGGTATTAATATTCCTGAAAACGAAGCCTTCATTTATTTCTCGGAACATTTTTCAAAAAAATCATTGCCCGTTCCGAATATACTTGCTGTATCCGATGATAAAACAATTTACCTGCAACAGGATTTTGGAGATATCTCACTATTAAACCGATTGGAAAATGAAGGATTCACACCAGGTATATACGAACTTTTTAAAACGAGTTTGCATCAGCTTGCACTTTTACAGGTTAAAGGAAATGATGAATTGGATTATAGCCGTTGTTTAACCAACCAGGAATTTGGGAAGCAGGCCATCATGGCCGATCTGTTATATTTTAAATATTATTTTTTAGATGCTTTGCGAAAGCCCTACGACAAACAAAAACTGATTGATGATTTTGATGCACTTAGCAGTTATCTTACTCATACCGAATATAAATATTTCATGTTCCGCGATTTTCAAAGCCGGAATATAATGATACAAAACGATAAGCAGGTTGGCTTTATCGATTTCCAGGGAGGAATGAAAGGAGCGCCTCAATACGATGTAGCGAGTATGTTATGGCAGGCAAGGGCCAATTTACCCGACGATTGGAAGGAAAATCTGCTGAACGATTATATGGATTCGTTTGAACAGTTAATTGGTCATTCCATTGATCGGGCGGTTTTTAAAAGCCAGTACAATGGCTATGTATTAATTCGGTTATTGCAGGTATTGGGTGCTTATGGATTTCGGGGATTGTTTGAACGCAAAGCACAGTTCCTTACGAGTATACCGCAGGCATTGGCCAATTTAAAATGGTTTGTAGACAATCAACGGGCTGGTATTGCTGTACCTGAATTTAAAAAGGTATTGGATATATGTATCAGTGATGAAATCGTGGAGCGCTTCACACCCCTTCGTGCAACCGAAGATACTCCGCTGATGATAAAAATTCACAGTTTTAGTTTTCGGAAAGGAATACCGGAAGATAAAAGTGAAAATGGCGGAGGTTATGTATTTGATTGCCGGGGAATATTAAATCCGGGAAGAATTGAGCAATACAAAACGCTTACGGGAAGAGATAAGGAAGTAAAAGATTTTCTGGAACAAAAAACCAAGATGCCGGTTTTTTTAAACAGCATCTTTGATATTGTAGATATAACGGTAGAAGATTTTATTCTTCGCAAATTTGATAAACTGATGATTAGTTTTGGATGTACGGGTGGGCAGCATCGAAGTGTATATGCAGCAGATGCATTAGCGCGGCATTTGAGAAACAAGTTTAATGTAAAAATTGAATTGAAGCATATAGAACAGGAGGCAAAGAATTGGGTAAATAGAGCTCCGGAAACAAAATGATACTGGTAGTAACGCAGATAGGAACACGGATTTTTTATAGTCGTATTATTATCCGTGATTATCCGTTTCATCCGTTCTATCCGCGTTGCTATTGTATTAGAAAAAGGATCATACTGATTAAACAGAAAATATTAATTTTTTATCTGTTAACATCCGTTGTATCCGCGTTGCCATTTTATAGGAACACGGATCGAACTGATTAAACTGATACTACGGATTTTTTATAGTCGTATTATTATCCGTGATTATCTGTTGTATCCGTTCCATCCGCGTTGCTATTGTATTAGAAAAAGGATCGAACCAACTAAACAGAAAATATGAATTTTTTATCTGTGAATATCCGTTGCATCCGTTCTATCCGCGTTGCCATTGTATTAGAACACGGATCGAACTGAATAAACCATTTCAATCAAATGAACTTATGTATTACCTGATTTATATTCCTCTTTATGTAATTTCCTTACTACCTCTTCGCGTATTATATCTATTCGGGGATATGGTGTATGGCGTTTTGTATTATATAGCACGTTACCGCAAAAAAGTAGTGATCGAAAACCTGCGCATTGCCTTTCCTGAAAAAACGGTTGAAGAAAGAACTAAAATCATGAAGGACTTCTACCACAATTTTGTAGATACGTTTATTGAAACCATAAAGTTTTTATCCTGGAACAAAAAGTCATTTGAAAAAAGAATAGTGATTGATATGAAAGGCATTGAAACAGCCTATGCCTGCGGAAAAAGTATTAATGCCGTTGGTATGCACAATTTTAATTGGGAGTTTGTAAACTGGGGGTTAGCCATGCAGGTTAAGTATCCTTTTCTTGGAATTTATTTACCGGTAGGCAATAAGCATTTTGATCGCATCATCCGTACTATGCGCAGTAAATTTGGAACTATTTTATTACCCGCTACTGATTTTAAAAATTATTATTTAAAATATGATAACACAACGCATGTGATGGCATCGGCTGCGGATCAAAGTCCGGGTAACCTAAACAGTGTGTATTGGGTACCTTTTTTTGGAAGGCCCACTGCTTTTGTAACCGGAGTTGAAAAGGGTGCCCGTGTAAATAATTCGGCGGTAGTATTTGCACATTTCTATAAACAAAGGCGTGGATATTATAAGTTAGATACAGAATTTATAACCGATAATCCATTAAGCTTACCCGAAGGAGAGCTCACCAAACAATATGTACAGTATTGCGAAAAATGCATTCGCAAAATACCCGCTAACTATTTATGGAGCCATCGCAAATGGAAACATATGTATCGGGAGGAGTATGGGAAGGTGTTGTGAAATAAATAGTTGGTGTATTCGCCAACCATACAAAATATTCAAAACTTCAAATGTAATGTACCGTTGCCTCAATACAATTTTAGTATTGCTCTTTCTACAAATTAATATGTAATAAAAAAACCTTCAATAAAAATGGAGGGTTTTTCAAAATAACTGCTTCGATACCTGGCACTACTTGCAACAGTTGCAGAGGTAATACTGAAACTCATGATTATATAAGGGCCTATTAATAGCTATGAGAAAAATAAATATAGTAAGCGCTATCTAGTTGCTTTTACAGAATTATTCATGAGGTTTGTATTTAACCAACGTATCGCCGCCGAAAGAACCCTCTTTTCAATCGATGAACAATCCTGGAGTTTGTATTCGATTTGGTCTGTTTTAAACTTTATGTCAACTACTTCAGCATTGGTATAAAAGTGCTTTACAGAACAGGACCCGGCCCCTTGTTTGAGAAAATCCCAACCAACACCCCAGCCCAATCCCTTTCCCCCATAATTTTCATACTTTTCATACAACAAATTTTCGAGTGGTTTTGCGGCTCTCACAGCAAAAACAATAAAGCTTTTATATAAAAAAGATTTATCGATTCGTTCTCCTGGTGATCTTTTTTTAAGATGTTGATTACAAGAAACACGGATCTCGGTTAGATAACTATTGTTTTTATAAACGTTAATCAAAGCGCTGTATTCCAACCATTTTTTATTTTTGTTTGTAGCCATAGTTTGTTCCAATAATTTTAATTCCCATCCATTCTCTTCATCGCGTATAAAATCAGTAATAGTTGAAGTCGCTTTCCCGGCAGCTATATTTGTTTTAGCTGATATAATGAGTGGAATAAAATTTGTTTTGATCAGTTCTCGAACACCTCCTTTATAAAAAATCATAAATACCTTTTCCGCTTCAATATTATATAACGGACCATCGGGTAATGCATGTTTTTTATACTTAATAATGTTTCTTTCAATTTCAATTATTTTGACCAGCGATTCTGTACCATCTTTGAGTACCAGGGTATCCTGCGGAAATAAAGAGGCACCTGATAGTAACAGTAACAAAAGTGTTCCAATTATTTTCATTATTGCTTATTTAAAGGAAACTAAATACAAGGCCTGCACGAAAAGATGAGAACTTATAGGATAATACTGTTAGTCCGACATGTTTAGAAATCAGGAAGTCCATTCCAAGTCTCCAGCTAAATCCACCATTCGATATCGTTTCGTTTTCAAATCCACTAAATAGACTAGTGGAATTATATAAATAACCAGCCTGTGCAAATACAAATAATCCCCTATCCTGTTTTTCATAATTTTTCATCACCCTGTTTACAGGCACATATCCGGTAAGCCAAACTCCATAAGTATTCGTTGAAAATCCATCGCCCGATGTAGCTTCATAGGTTGTTCCGAAATTGAGCACATTTTTAATTACCCTTATTTCCTGGTCCACTCCAATAGAAAATGGGCTGCTCAGCGAAATATAAATTCGGGAAGGTGAATATTTAACACGAATTTTTTTGTAGTCAATAGTAGTATCCAATCCATTACCATTAACAATGCTGCTAATTGAAGAAGGCGCAGGTACCATAGTTACTGGTTGAACTGTTGATGAAATCTCTGATTCTTGCTGGTTGATAATTTCCCGCTGCCCATTCATATAAATAATCATAAATACTTCCGTTTTATTGATACTATATAAAGGACCATCCTGAAGTTCCCATTTCTTATATTTTATTTTATCATCGCCTATTTCAATAACTTTTGCCTTTAACTCCGTTTTATCCTTTTTAATTATAATATCCTGACAGAATGTTATAAGTGAAGACAGTAACAGAAAAATTGTATAGAATAGTTTTGTTTGCATAATAGTAGTTTTAAATTAGTTGAAACAATTGTTGGAAAGTTGTGAATACTAATAAAAAAATATTTTAATTGTCTTTATACGACAATGAAATCGTAGGCCCGAGACTTAACGTATATACTCTTTTTTTACCTTCAGCTTTTATAATTGTATAGGTACCGCTGGTGATATACCAATAATTACCTGAAGCATTCTTCTCAGTACGAAAACTATACGTGAATGTACCGGGTTCGCATACTCCATATTCTTCGCCTTCATTAAAATTAAAGGGGACACAATCGTTATCGTCGTTGTATTCAGCCAGGCTGGGAGTTGAAATAATTCTCATGTAAACCGACCCGGGATCCAATTTTTCCTTGGTGCAGGAACTACCCGAAAGAATAAATATTGAGAATAAAATAAATAAAGCATTCAATTTGGTTTTTGTAAAGCAGTTCATAAAAAAAATTTGAAAATGATTGTAAAAAAATTGCTGATTTGGTTTGTTGTAATTACTGTACAAATATGCTATTGATGAGATAGTAAAACCAAGGGTTCAATAACCGAAAGATGGACCGTGTAATAAATTTGGAATCTACAATGGCTAAGGAGGAAAACACTTATTATTAAAATTAAAACACTGAATAAAAAGTTAACAATAGAACTATTTATTTAGTAAGTATCTATTGAGGCATATACATCCATCCAAAAAGAATAGGCTTAACCTGTTGCTACAAACAAAAAAACCTTTCTCAAGGAAAGGTTTTAGAAAAAGCAGGTCTAAAACTATTTTTTAAATCGCGTATACTTTTAGTTGCTTATTGGTACGTTAAAGCGTACACCCAAAAAATTTGAATTCGTATTCGGAAAATTTGAATAGGTATCCCAGCGTTTAAAAATCTCTAAATTAAAATTAGATTCTCCTTTCGAATTTAAAAAAGGTATAACCACTCCTAATTCGGTTCTAAAAAGTGTAGCGCTTTTTTCAATACCTACAAGGCCTTTTTTCGAAAAAGACAAACTGAGTCCAGCTTTATTTACAATAGAAGATTCGCTAATTCTTATGATGCCAACTGTTCTTATACCGAAATCAAAAACTGCTTTGGAATCAATGTCAGAAAAATCAGTTACAAATACCGATTCTGTACCTTTCACTAAAGATACACTGTCATTTATCCTATTATACGTTTGAAAGTCCGTTGGCTCATATACTTCGCTAAGGTTATGTCTTACCTGTATACCGGCAGAAATAGTTAGCAGGAGAGAGTGTTCGTTTTTGGTAACCGTATAATAATTTAATCCAAGCAAGGTTCCGGGTGTAAACAAAGTTTTATTTTTAGTTTCATAGTTACCTGTGCTTAGCGACGATTTAGCTATATAATCAACTTTATCCCGACCGTAAAAATTAATATCCCAGCTTAGCCATATAAAATTTTTATTTGCCCAAAAATCTTCCGCGGCCACTACTTCAGCATCCGTATATTCATCGATAAGTCTATTTTTAAGCTTACCTTTTTCTTCTTTCTTTTCCTTATCACTCAGGTATGTTGAATTGTCTATTTTTTTAAACTTTTCTTCATACGAGTCAGCCAGTTCATGTATTACTGCTGCTAGCATATGTTTGTACTTATTCAACGATTCGGGCCGCCCGGTTGGTTTATAATTAGTAGTTGGCGAAATAAATTTCCAGGAAACGCCCGCTTTTAAATCCCTATAATCTTTTACTTTAAATATTCCCGCTGCGTCTGTTTTCCCTGATATGTTTAAAGAAAAAATATGCTCAAAGCGGCGCTTATTTGTATCTGATTCCAATACAAACGGTGAAAAGCTGAAAGCAGGTTTATCGGATAAATCAAGCGTGGCATATTTCCCTATTTTAGATACATCATCGTTCCCCACTATCAGGTTATAAAAATTCTTTTTTATAAGTTTCCGGAATGCAAAATCAGAAACCAGTTTATCTTTTTTTCGGTTGCTGAAGTTTTTAACATCGGGCATACTGAGCAAATAGGTTCTTACTCTATCCATATATGGGGAGGTATCCTTTTTTACCTGTTCAACAGCATAGTCAAATAATTTGCCCAGTTCGCGGGTACTCGAGTCGAACCTGGACTGATCCTGCTTAATTTTCAGTAAACCGGTTATTTTGTTTTGCCCGCTGGCTATTATACTCACAAAAAAAGTACTGGATAATAATATGCTGAATTTAATGCGCATAAAAAGTAGTTTAATGATTTGACTATAAAAATGATCTCAATAATAAGTCTATTTTTTATTTTTTGTAAGATGCAATCACTGGAAAAAATCCGTGTTTTAACGGTACCGGAATAACCGCTATATACGGGTATGTTCTCCATCAATTACTTTTGAGCAGGTTGAAAGATCTTCAGTGAAAAAAATCTATCCATTAATTTATACATAAAATAATAGGGTGTTTCCACCATGGTAAAAAACTTCTTACCGATTTAATATTGTACCAGTAATATTTTCCAAATTGTATGAAAGGCAACAGATGAATGAAAAGAAAATCACATACTAATTCTATGTATGCAGAAGAGTTACAGTCGAGGCTCGAAATACAGAACCGGTCGCTGCATACTTATGCCAAAGAAATCTATGAAAATATAGCGCAAATACTGAGCCTGGCCAGGTTGCAATTAGCAGGGTTACAAAATAATCAGGGGAATGTATTGCAAGCGGCTGCCGATACTGGTAAACTGGTTGGCAAAGCTATTATTGATCTCCGAAACCTTACCAAACAAGCCTCGCCGGAGCTGATAATAAAAAAAGGGTTTGCGGAAGGAATATATACAGAACTCAACAGATTGAAAGTATCGGGCCTTTGTACCGTTGACTTTTCTATTACCGGAAATTTCTTTAGCTTGGATGAGATAAAAGAATTGGTAACCTTTTGCGTTATTCAGCAACTTCTTGGTTCTTTTTTAGATTATCCTGAACTACAACGTATCACTATCGGTATACATTATGGTAGAAAAAAAGTATCGGTACGAATTAAATCAGATGGCCCATGTGCAAACAAAATGGTACCCGAAGAGGATTGGAACGAGATAAAAAAAAGAATTAGCCTTATCGATGGAACAATAAAGAAACTGGCTCAACCTAAAAAAATCCTTCATCTCATCATTAATAAATAACCATGACAACCCTTGCATTGGTAGATGATCATATTTTACTTCGGAACGGGCTTGCCAGTCTTGTTCAAAACCTGGGATACACCGTATTATTTGAGGCAGACAATGGAAATGATTTTGTATTAAAGTTGAACAAAAATGGTGTTCCGGATATTGTTCTGATGGATATCAATATGCCCGTACAGGATGGTTATGCAGCAACCTTATGGTTAAAAGAAAATCACCCGCAGGTACATGTATTGGCGCTGAGTATGTACGATGATGAAAATTCAATAATCCGAATGTTAAAAAGTGGAGCAAAGGGTTATATACTGAAAGATTCGGAACCCGCGGAATTGAAAACGGCGATTGAATCAATTATCCGTAAAGGGTTTTATTATTCAGATATGGTAACCGGACGATTAATGCGCACCATTACTGATGAAGACACTACTAAAACTGCAGCTCATAAATTATCAGACCGGGAAATTGACTTCTTAAAATATGCCTGTACTGAATTAACTTATAAAGAAATTGCCGATAAAATGTATTTAAGTCCTCGTACCATTGATGGATACCGCGATGCCTTGTTTGAGAAACTGGATATTAAAACAAGAGTGGGCCTTGTGTTATATGCTATCAAACATAATATTGTACATATTTAATCAGGCTTTTTTAAGATGGATACTGGTGCCTTTCCCCGGTTCAGTATTAATAGTTAAAGTATACTGAATTTCCTTTGCCCTGTTTCTAATATTCCTTAAACCGTTTCCTTCCTGTGTTATTGCCTGATTAAATCCCTTGCCATTATCTGCTATTGAAATAGTAAGTTTTCCAATTACTATTGAAAAACATATTTCAATTACAGAACAATGAGCATACTTAATACAATTGTTGATTGATTCTTTTACAATCATATATAGAAAACGTTTTTCTTCTTTTCCGAATTTATAATCAGAGAGGTTAGGATCCATTATTTTTTTAAACTCAATATGATTGGCTTCGCAGAGCGGACCTGCAAACTGTTGCAATCTCGAAAGCAAATCGGGGGGTGTATCCTTTTTATCATCGAGTACCCATATCAGATCGCGCACACCACTAATAGCCTCCTGCGTACTTTCTTTAATTTTATAAAGGTGACCTGTATTTTCCTTTTCCATTAACGCCAGGTTCGTGTATACTTTAACGCTATTTAATGTACTTCCCAAGTCATCGTGTAAATCAGTGGCTAATTGATTTCGAATTTTTTCTTCTTTCCTCAATTGATTCATACGCATCCGGTATAAACCATAGATAATTCCCAAACAAGTCAATACAATCAGGGCTTTAAACCACCAGGTTTGGTACCATTTAGGGAGGAAGATGAGGGTGAGTTCGACCGAAGAGGACCAATCGTCAACTTCCTTCGCTGCTTTTACTTCAAGCGTATAGGTTCCGTGATTAAAGCCAATAAAGTCAATAAAATTCTGATGCTCAATATTTGTCCAGTTTTTTTGCAGTTCTTTTATCCGGTAAGAATAAATTATTGATTCTGCGTCAAAAAAGTCAATAGCTCTGAAATAAACCGTAAGCTGGAAAATTTCTGGATCAATCCTGATAATTAGGGGTTGAGTTAATAAGGAAGTATTAGTTACCGTATCATTATACCTTGATACACTCTCAGTAAATAAAACACTTGGTCTATCCCTTTTTGGACTTAGCAAATCAGGTCTGATTAAACTAATCCCACCGGCACCTCCAAATGCAATTGTACTTCCAAATTTTCCGGAACTGAATTCTTCAAAGTTATTAGAATGCAATCCATCATGATCGTATAATATCCTTATCTTATTCGTAAATGTGTTTAATTGGTTTAATCCATAATTTGTGCTTATAAATAATATGCTATCCTTATTCCCAATTAGTCGATATACACCATTGTTAGATAATCCGGTTTT
>JANNEK010000094.1:0-28498 GCA_031378605.1 Chitinophagaceae bacterium
CTCCGATGCCTAATCCAATTGTATAGGGGTATGTTTTTACTATATTGCCTTTATTAACAGGCCCTAATGAATATTTTAAATAAGGGAGGGCACTGATACTCCAGTTCTTTGATACCTGATATTGTACCTCAGGTACCAATAGCAGGCTAGTACCGATTTTTTTTATGCTTTCTAGTTTGGAGATGAATTCTTTCTCTCTGTTAAAACGGTCCTCTACATCAGTGGTTATGGTAGCTTTTGTTAAAAAATTAACGGTTATGCCTATTCCAGGATTAAAAGTTAATTTGTTATTACCATATTTATACTTTACCATAACAGGAATACTGATATACTGCAGTGTATGATTAGCACCGCTGGTAAATAAACTGTCTCCCAATGCCGGGGAAGCGCTAAAGGAGGGTAGCAGGTAACCATAACCAAAGGATGTGTTATACCGGTATTTTACGGTTCCGCCATTGTCTTTTTCGGCATACACTTTTGTGGGGTCAATACTAATATTCGAAGTAGAATAGGTAAAACCTGTTTGAATAGTTATTTTTTTACGGATAGAATACCCCAGCAAAATACCTCCCGAAGAGGAGAGATCATTGCGCTCTCTTTCTTCAATGCCGGTTTTATTGTCGAAATTATTTTTTGAATTATTGGTTAACCTATAGGCCGATAAATCGGGTGATACAAAAGCTGTCAGTGAAAATTTATGATGACGCAGGTATTGCTTTTTAAGTTTGTTGTTGGATAATTGATCACTTATTGCAGCGGGTAGCAAATTATTCATCGAGTCAGTAACAATAGATCTAAGCATTTTAGATGGCATATTCGATTTTTCAACTTCAGCGTAGTTAGTTGGCGCAATCAGTTTTTCCGGAATTGTATGCTTGCTGCTGTTATTTTCAATGTTGTCAATATTGTTGACGTTATCAATGTTATTGTTTCTAATAAGTGCATCGCTGGTAAATGCTGGTTCAGTCTTTCTGATTTTAGATTCAACTATTTTTTGTGAAATAAGTAAATCTTGCTTTTGAGTTGCTTTGATACTTTTATAAACAGGTATAAAATTTTCTTCCTGCGGTGGTGGTATATATTTTATAGAAGGAATTTTTGTTTTAGTGATTGGTATTGTAATTGTTTCAACGTTGTTGTTCAATTCATTTTTCTTTTGAACAACTAAAGAATTATTGTTTATTTTTTTTATTGATGTAGTAATATAAATCAGGGAAAAGGTAGAAACGCCAATAAGCAGCAGTAACAAAAGCAGGGTTCTTTTCCGTAACCTGGTAAATTTAACCTGGTATTTAGTAACCTCCGTTTGGTCAAGCTGTTTATCTATATTTTCCCAAATATGGGGACGAGGTGCCTGGCTCATCGAATTAATTTCTTCGTTGAATTGCTCACCAATACTTTTATGTAAATGTTTATCCATTCAATACTGTATTTTCAATTCCTGAATATTTTTTTACAATAGTTTGCAAAATTCTTTTTGCCTGTGCCAGGTTCGATTTTGAGGTACCTTCTTCAATTCCAAGTAATGAGGCAATTTCGCGGTGTTTATATCCTTCAAAATAAAAAAGGTTAAAAACCATACGGTAAGCGGGTGATAAGGTTTGAACCATTTGAATCATTTCTTTACCACTAATGTTTTCAATAATATTTTCTTCATATAATACATTATGTGCTTCCGTGTTTAATGATAGTATGGGTCTTAAATTTACCTGACTCCTCAATTTTTGCAGCGCACAGTTAACCATAATTTTTCTTATCCATCCTTCAAATGATCCTTCGTTTTTAAATTGACCGATGAATTTAAATACCCTGATAAAACCGTCTTGTAAAATTTCTTCCGCTTCTTCTAAATTTTTTGAATATCTAAGGCATACAATCATCATTTTGGGGGCGTATCGTTCATAAAGGGTTGCCTGACAACCTCTATTGCCCTCAATGCAGCCAGTAATCATATCGTTTAAATGATCTTTCAAAAACAATCCATATTTAGTTTGATAGATGTAGTAAAGTACAAAAATAGTTGTGTTTTTTGAAGCTTTTTTTAGAATAATTATTAAAATGGTTTTCGTGATAATTCCCCCTATTTAAATTTTTAACCCAACACAACCCTTCTGTTCATTAAGGCAATCTCTACTAATGATATGGATAAAAATCGTTTTTAATTAAATATCAATCAGTGAAAAATTATATAACAATTTTAGGAGTAATCGGATGTTGTTTATTTGGAAACGCAGCGGCCCAAACGATAACTATTAGTGGTTATGTAAAAGATGCTGCTACTAAAGAAGCATTAATAGGAGCTACCATAATCATTACAAATTCTAAAACGGGTATTTCTACCAATCAGTATGGCTTTTTTTCCGTTACTGCTCCCGCCGCCGATACCATTGAATTAATCATTTCGTATTCGGGCTATTCGCTGCAGGCAAAAAAAATTACGGTTAAAAGCAGTATTCGGTTAACAGTTTTTCTGGAACCATCAGGTAGTTTGCTGAATGAAGTGGTAGTGCTATCCGGAAAAAACGATCGTAATGTACAAAAAGCACAAATGGGAGTTATTGATGTACCACTAAAAGCTATAAAAAATCTTCCGGTATTATTTGGGGAACGTGATGTATTGAAAGTAATTCAACTGCTTCCGGGTGTACAGGCAGGACAGGAAGGTACTTCGGGTTTTTATGTGCGGGGCGGAAACCTGGATCAAAATTTAGTTCAATTAGATGAAGCAACAGTTTACAATCCAAATCACTTGTTTGGCTTGTTTAGTACGTTTAATGTAAACTCTATCAATCATGTTCAGTTGATAAAAGGAGGTTTTCCTGCCGAGTTTGGCGGCCGGCTCAGTTCTATCTTAGATATTACGATGAAGGAAGGTAATAAAACAACCTATCAAACAGAAGGAGGCATTGGGTTATTATCCAACAATATTACTTTTCAGGGACCCATTAAAAAAAATAAATCTTCCTTCATGATTTCAGGAAGGCACAGCCATATTAATTTATTTCTAAAGCCATTAACTTCATCAAGTACTTCCTATAAATTTTATGATTTTAATGCAAAAATGAATTTTGAGTTGGGCAAAAAAGATCATTTATTTATGAGCGTTTTTAAAGGAAATGACAGGGCAGCTTATATTGGGGCCAATAGTTTAAATTATAATACTGATTTTGGAAATACTACTAGTACAGTTCGCTGGAATCATTTATTTGGTAATAAAATATTTTCGAATACGTCTGTCATTTATAACGATTATCATTTAGGGCTTTCTACCACGCAAAACAATTATTACAGTCTTTTATATACGGGTATAAAGGATATAAGCGCGAAAACCGATTTTACCATTTCCCTTCAGGCGAAGCATAAAATTAAAGCCGGGTTCACCTATACTTTTCATACCCTTTACCCGGCAGCAGTATCTTCCCGAATACCAAGAAGAGGAAACCGGATTAATATCAATAAAGACAGTATCACCAAACGATATTCAACCGAAATGGCTTTTTATGCAGGCGATGAGTTTGAAGCTTCAAAAATGGTAAGTATAAATTATGGTATTCGTATTCCTTTTTTTGTTGGTGGAGGTGCAAACTATTCAGGAGTGGAACCGAGAATTACAACAAAAATTTCTGTTGATCCAACTACTTCCATTAAAGCTTCTTTTACACGGATGAATCAGTTTTTACATTTAGTACCTAACAGTACCGCCTCATTGCCAACTGATATATGGCTTAGCAGCAGCCACAACATTAAACCCCAGAACAGTAATCAAATTGCATTGGGATTGTTTAAAAACATGGATGGTAATAATATAGAAGCCAGCATAGAAGTATATTATAAAAAAATGGATAATCAGTTGTTATTTAAAGAAGGAACAGAGATTGTATTAACTACCAGCCTGGATAGTGTAATCACATTTGGGAAAGGAAAATCTTATGGAGTTGAACTATTCATAAAAAAGAATACCGGCAAACTGACTGGGTGGATAAGTTATACCTGGAGCAAAACAACTCAACTATTCCCGGAATTAAACAGGGGAGTAGCCTTTCCTTCTTCCTTTGACAGGCGACATAATTTTTCACTAGTGGGTAGTTATGAATTATCAAAAAAATGGACCTTGTCGGCCGATTTTGTTTTTTATACCGGCAGGGCCTTTACCCTGCCTGCCGGCCGGATAACGGTGCCGGTTAATGGCTCTTTGTACGATGGTGTTTTTTATGATTTTAGTACACGTAATAATGCCAGGCTTCGTTCCTATCACCGCTTAGATGTAAACTTTTCTAATAAAAAAATAGTCAAACTATTCGGAAAAAAATATGAACGGGAATGGGTGTTTGGAGCATACAATGTATATAGTCGCCTGAATCCTTATTTTGTTTATTTAACTACCGATCTGGTTACAAAGCAACCTCAAGCCAAACAGGTTTCTCTGCTTCCCTTCATTCCAAGTGCCAGCTTTAATTTTAAATTTTAAAAAAACCATCGATGAAAATAGTTATAACTTCTATTGCCGTTTCTTTAGTTCTTTGTTTTTATGCCTGCGAAAAAAACATCACCATTACCCCACCTCCCTATTTAAGCAGGCCCACTATACAATGTATGTTGGAAGCCGATAGTTTGCCGCTTGTATATTTTCATAGGGTAGTACCTTATTTTAATAAAAATATTTTTTTTAAAGATTTAATTGTGCGAAATGCAACAATGCTGATCAAAAGCAGCGCTGGTACCGATAGTTTAAAATTAGATAGTGTTTTTGACAAATCTTTTTGTCAGTTTAATTATTACTATAAGGGTAGTAAACCAATACAGGTTAACAGAACCTATGCGCTTTCAATAGTAAACGGTGCTGATATATATTCGGCTACCTGTCAAACAAACCAGTTAAAACCTGTAATTGACAGTACAAGTTATACTAAGTCGTTTTTTGACTTATATGGTGGGCATGAGGGTGTGATTGTGTATTATAAAGATGTACCCTCTCAAATAAATTATTACCGCTATGAAATGGATCGATATGTTGATACCAGCACATTACAGGCTTTCGTAAAAGTGAAGGCGAGCCCTTGTTTAATTGGAAGAGACAGTGCATTGTTTCATGAACTGGGCAGATCTGTTTATTCGGATGAAGGATTATCGGGGCAGCAAATAAAAATTGTGATAGAACCGGCATATACACACGAAAAAGGTAGAAGGGGCCTTGTGTATATTCAATCTATAGATAAAAACGCATATGATTTTTTTAATCAGTTAGACAAGCAGAAACTTGCACAAACCAATCCATTTGTTGAACCTGTTTTTTTAAAAGATGGGCAGTTTGGGAATAAGGCAATTGGTTATTTCTCCGCTATGGTTAAAAGCAATCCGGTATTATTTGTTTTCCCTGAATAAATGATATTGAGCTGTTTGAATTCAATCAATTTATAAACTTAAGAAATTGTCAATAAAGGAAAATATTTTTCTTCCATTATTTTAAAATGCCAGCGCTGGTGACCGGGAATCATAAACCCCATGGATAACACGGAATATTCTGCACCATTAAATCCTTTGCCCGATCTATCTAACATTGCTGAAGTATACGATTTATACTGCGCTATATAACTATTTCGGACTACTATCAATTCTTCAAGTAGCTCTTCCATGGGTCTTCTGTTGGCGTCTGCATTTTTTGCAAATAATTCTTCATCAAACGACAACATTTGTTGCTGGTCGCCTCTTGCAAATGCTGTCATTCGATAACTAAATACTCTTTCCGTATCAATTAAATGCTGCAAAATATCCCTGGCTGTCCATTTTCCTGGTGCGTATACTTTTTCGCCTAATGCTTTCCATTTTTTAAGTGGGAGTTCAATGAGCTCTTTCAAACTAATTTCCAATGCTTCCAGATAAGTTACATCGTCGGTTAGGTTAATGTACCTGTCGAAGTACTCAGGCATTTTTTTTATGGCTGATTTTTTCATGTTTATTTTTTTTATTTATTAGGAGCCTTTTATTTTTTTTTGATATCGCCAAAATAAAACCCGGATATGCTGAAGGTTATTCTTACCTATGATTATAAATTTTTATCTCAATTCTTTTTTATCGATTTTTTAAATTGCTGTTCATATTGATTGACTGCTATCATTGCATTTTCATCCTCTTTAAATCTATTCTTTAGTAAGTCAAATACTTCCTGTCCCCGTGGATCTGCAAGGGTTGTAAGGAGTATTATATTACTAAAAATATCGTTGATATCATTTTCGTTTACCGATGTTTTAAATCTTTCGAGAATCATCGGGTATGCAAGATCGGCTTTACCTAAACGTACTAATGTTTCTGCCGCGGCAATGGGATAATCCCAAACCGAAACACCAAGCCACCATCGGGGTGATTTTACATTTGCCAATGCTTTGAGCGCAAAATCAACTCCTCTTGGATCGCCCAATTCTTTTAAACCATTCAAGGTACTTATCAGGCTTTGGCTTTTCCACGAAGGTTTATCAGCTAATTTTATCAATGCATCAAAAGCTTTTGGGCTCTTTGTTTTACCAAGTGCATTCGCAGCGGCGTTAATAACCCGGTCACTAGTATCAGTCAATGCGTTGATATAGATATCGGCAAATCTTGGGTCTTCGGTATTTCCTAAAAAAAATAAAGCAGAAACTTTAACCCAGGGTTTGTCATTTTTTATCAAGCTTAAAAGCATATTGATGCTTGGCTTGTCAAGTTTAGTTGGCAACATACTTACCAGTTTCGACAATGCATAATTTCTTAATCGCCAATACGAGCTGCTTAAAATTATTTTTCGGAATACTGAGTGAATTGTTGTTTTATCTGAAAGCGAAGTTTTTTCGTTATTGGCAATTTTAACAATCCCATCAATGGCCGAATATTTTCCTAAAATATCTTTATCGAATTGAAGTTGATAGAGTAATTCATCAAGTGTTTTTTCGAATTTAATTTCCTTAATCCATGTATTTTCGTAATCGAAATGAACGAGTTTTGGTTGATGCGATAACGTAAACGTAAACACATTTTCAGCCTTTGGTTCTAACCAAACCACTTTATTAAGACCATCTATTTCAATTTCTATTTTACCTTTGAAATATTCAACCTGAGGATATTCATCGGTGCTATCAACTTTTTGTAGTTGTTTTACCTTTAGCCAGAATTGTTTTTTTACCTGGTTATAATTTTTGGTGACTTCAAAAACAGGATGTCCCATTTTATAGAGCCATTGCTCAAAAAACCACTCCATTGATTTTCCGGAACTTTGTTCTACTGCTTTTTTAAAATCGGTTGTTGTTACCTGCTTAAACGCGTTTGATTTTATATATAGTTTGATTGCTTTCCACCAATTCTTTTCGCCCAATTCTTTTCGTAGCATACGTAATACCAGCGACCCGCGAATTTTGCTATAGTTATCGGAAGTAAATAAAGTAAGATCTTTATAGTTTTCGGTTACGATAGGATGACGGTAGCCCGAATTCCAATCGTTTAGCATTGTGCTTTGGTCAAAACTCAGATAATAAGATAGAAATTCATCATGGCCATTTTTGTAATCGGCATAAAGACCATCAAAATAGTGGCTAAAAGATTGGTTGAGCCAACTATCCTTCCATTCTTTGGGAGTTAATAAATTTCCAAACCATTGAGAGGCTATTGCCTGAGACTCGACACCATCCCATAAATAAAAAAAATCTGCATGTGTTCGATAGTCGTCAATCATATTGTCCGATATCGTAGCTGCCATATGTTGCCCGATCAAACCAGGGAAAGGATAATCCTGTACAACAACCTGCGAATAACTGGAAAAAGGAAATTTCATTCCGGTAGTTTCTGAAAAGAAATTAACCATATCGGGTAAACGAATAATAGTTGCTTCAATGGCGGCTTTTTCATCGGGATAGCCAAAACTATGAAGCGTTAGATCTTTATATTTTTGGATTATTTCAACATATTCGCCCACTACAAAAGAAGTGAGATAGTTTGGATAGGGGATAGTTGTTTTATAATGAAAGGTTCGGGTACCATTATTGTTTTCTATAGTTTGTATCAGCTCTCCGTTAGAGATAACCATTAATGGTTTTTCTACGGTAGCTGTAAATTCAGTTGTTCTTAAATCACTTAATAGATCATGGCAAGGAAACCAATAACGATTCGATTCAGGTTCACCGCTCGACCAAATCTGTTTACGTTTTAGTGGGGTGGTAGAAGTCGGTTCAAAAAATCGGATACCCTTTCCAAAACTACCTCCAATATTATTAGGGTCTGATTCATTAACCCAATTGGTGTGGTAATCAATTTTAATAGTCAACTCTTCAGTAGGCTGGTATATTCTATTTAATGCAATTTGGAGATTTTCGTTTTTATCAATGCCATCATAAGTAAAGGGTAGAACGATTCCACCTGATAAACTTATTGAATGAATAGTAAGCATTCCGGCATCTAAAGTGATTTTATCCGTTACAGTTAGCGTTGATAGTGTAATGAATGTTGTTCCAAAAATTTGTTTTTTCTTCCAGTCGAATCGTATATCAATTGCCTGATGTTTTACATCAATTTTTTGTGAACGTACAGTATTAGCAATCGGTATTTTTTTTATGCTGTCTGTTGATTGTGCAAAGACACTATTGAGTGGCGAGCATAACAGAAGTGATGAAAAAGCGAACGATAGGCGCATAATGTTTCTTGTTTGCAAGTATGTTCAGGAAAAATTATTAAGCATATGCATTAATAGTATTAAGTAACCGTATAACCTGCCGTTCACTTTTTAATCCGCATTGTTTTGCCATTTCCTGCCGGGTTATATCCGGGTTTTTTCTTAACTCCTGTAAACGTTCTTTTCTTATAAGTGTGATATAGACATTAACGGAGATACCTGTTTCCTTTTTAAAAACCCTGCTAAAATTTCTTGAACTCATACAGGCGATGGCCGCTAATTGAGCAAGGGATTGTTTGCGTTGAATATTTTCCTGTAAATAATCCTGCACCTTATGTATGCCTGAGTGAATATGATTTCGGTATTTCATAAAAATACTTTGCTGTGCTTCATTACCCTGCCTTCTTACATAAACTACAAGTTCTCTTGCTATCTTATAAGAGAAATTATCATCCATTAATTTTCCGATAATATATAAGGCAAGATCAATACCTGCTGCTACACCGGCACTGGTATGAATTCGTTCATCTTCTGTAAAAAGAATATTTTCAACGAGGTTAATTGCAGGGAATTTTTTCTTTAGTTCTTTCGTCCTTTTCCAATGAGTGGTACATTTTCTACCATCCAATAATCCGGTCAGTCCCAGGAAAAAAGCACCCGTACAAATTGTACAGAGATTAGCCCCTTTTTCATAAGCCTGGGTTACCCATTTGATTAATTCCTTCTCTGCACTCATTTTTTTTGATAAAAGAAAATCAACTTCGGCACCAGGAATAAAAATATAATCTCTTGCCTGAATTTTTAGTTTACTGTAATGTGTTAGTTTTCCAAACGGTAAATGATTGGATGTTTGAATAAGTTCGTTTGTTGAACAGTATTCAATTTCAATATCAGCTCCAAGGCAAACCGCTTCGTTAAAAACCTGGTCGGCTCCGGCCAAATCAAGTAAATGTATATGTGGAAGAATGAGGAATACAATTTTTGTAGTTGGCATACTTGGTATTTCTTCCCCAAATATAGAATAGGTTATTGTTCAGCAATAGACATATTAGTGACATTTTGAGCCATTGTTTCAAATCAGATGTACTGGTGACTTACTGAAATATTAGATTGGAGAATAGTTCTAAATACGCATAAATGATTGTGGAAAAAACTAGTGTTGAGTTAATTCTATTCTAATGGGATTATTTTTTATTACTGAGAGGTACTGCATTTTTTCACAAATCACGATTTCCTTTCCTCGAACTCTTAGTGGTTAAAAGATTATTGCCACGAAGGCACGAAGTTATTTTACCAGCGCTCCTATCCTTTTTGTTTGAATAGATAGACACCAACCTACACTTACCATAACACTAACTGCGGATGTTGCCGATACTATTATTTTGGAGTTTAGAGTAATCGATTGATATCTTTCTACTACTCCGACCACTATGCGCATAGATTATTTCTAAAATAAAGAGTGAAAGCCTGGTCCTTTATGTCGGGTCAAAACTTTCACTCTCCTTACTCAAAGTTTACGGATTGCCGCTCATGTATTCTATTGAGGCAGCTCCAGAAAATTTAGTGTGATAAAATAATTTTTTGTTGATAAATAGTATTATTTCCGGCCGAAACTTTTATAAAGTATGCACCATTTGCAAATTGATTCAATCCATTTAATTGAATTACTGAATTGGCATTTTGTGTTTGGTAATTCTTCTTTAGCAGTAAGTGCCCGTTTTGGCTATACATACTAATGGTTAAGTTTTTTGCATTATTATTCTTTATCGTAACGGTTAACGCTGACGAAGCAGGGTTTGGATAAATACTTCCCTCTGTTACATCCGTAAAATTCATAACCTGGATATTACTGTACTTAACAGAGCCTGGTTTTACCAGTTTTATTCGATAATAATTTATTCCTTTTGCCGGATTTTCATCCACAAATTCAAGTGCAGTTGCATTTATTGATAATGTTCCTATTGCACTAAAATTTATTCCGTTTGCGGACCTTTCTACTATAAATTCATTATAACTATTTCCTTCATACGACCATTTTAAGAAAACACTGTTTGTTTTTTTGGAAGCAGATAAGATAAGGTCTTCTTTTGCTAATACCGGGAATTGAGCAAAACCGAAATCATAATTGTGATTATTGTTTCCTGAAAAGCCAGTTTGTATCGATATTTCGGCAATTCCTCCCATAACCATTTGTGCGTCGTTATCCGCATAATCAAGGTTGCTATTTCCCGTTATATTGCTTACAGTAAGGTATAGACTGTTTAGCGCGCCGTATCCATTAATAAAGAATTGCGTAGAAGATACCCTGATCTTATATTTTGTATCTACCAATAATCCTCCGGGTACATTTGTATTATTGAAAATCCAGTTTCCGGCTGCATCAGTAGTACTCGAAGCCAATAGCGTGGCACCTGTGGCATCATATAACTCAATAATCACTCCTGCAATACCCGGTTCATTCGCATCCTGAATTCCATCGTTGTCATTATCTCGCCAAACACGATTCCCTATTTCCAGGGGAGCAGCAAAGGAAAGTAATTCAACTTCTCCCAACGCATTGGCTTTGGCAAAGAAATGTGATAAAACAGCCTGACCAGATGATCGGCGAATAATTTCAAAACTCCTGTCAAGCCTTCCGTCTGAGAATTTGGTCCAGTCAAATCCACCCGATAAATTACTAACGGGATCCATCACTGTATTTATGATATGATCGGCTCCATGGTAAATGTCTAATCCGCCCATGGAAGTCTCTTCATGTAACCCACCGTAATTATCATCTCTAAAATATTCTGAACCATTGGTTGCTTCACTTACAATAAAATTCCATCCGGTTCCGCTCACATTAATTTGAGCGCGAAGTAAATCACCGTTACCATTTCCTTCAAGAAGTGTAGTTCCACCCGGTTCATAAACCCCATCTCCAATCATATCACCGAAACGGTCGCGCAAACCAATGATCATATTTCCAGTATCATCAAAATCCAAACCGGCAAAAATGGGTTGCGAGTATCCCCCTTCACGATAAGCAGGATCGTACCAGCTCCATTGAAAACTTGCAGCACTGGTATATATATCATCCCAAGGGCGCCAATTCGCCGCATTCGCTGCGCTATAACCGGAACCTGCAGGCACTCCATTGGGGAATGCAACCGCTGAGGTATTACCATTGCCCCTATTGTAATTGAGCTGAAAATTCAATACTTCGATAGAGGTTAAAGTAACAGGATCAAATGCGAATACACGGGCACGTAAGTTATTATAGTTTTTCGGAGTAGATGATCCATTGCAAATAAGACCCACATATATTTTACCCCGGTAAGGTTTAATGGCAAATGGCCTGGCGTCCTCATCAGATGCCAAATCGTTCGAACCATCATTATTGCAGTCACAAATATTAAAAAGAGGATACCTGCTGATCGATGCAGAAGAAGTAGGAGCAACCGGATTATAAGGGTTAGATCCTAAAGGAATTTTATAAAGATACCTGTCGCTTAAATTGATCGCCCACAAACTCATACCATCTTCACTGATGTCCATATCTCCAAAGGCAATCTTCCCTACCTCTCCATAACTCCCATCATCCGTTCTAAAGTCAGTAATTCCATTAGGGTGAGGGTTGGTTCCTGCTATATCATATCCATAAAGTGCGTTTACATCAAGAAACAAGGAAACACCAGTTGTGTTATTATCTGTGGGATTTGTTATTTTGTATATAGAACCAGTACTATTAGTCATTCCATAGGATGTATGGCGTTTCTGGTAGGCACTTGCAAACAATGTATTTGATAAACGATGATAGGCAAGACCGTAAGTAGCGCCTAATTGCGATTGATCGGCTTCTATGGAAATATTCGGAAAATTCTTTGATGCTCCACTAGGCTTGTAATCCACGGTTACCAAAACCTGGTCAGTGGGTTTTGCATCACCTTCCTGGTATACATTGGTAGCAATCCTTGGAGCCGCTTGTGAATAGTGACTGGGTAAATTAACAGCAAAAATAACGTTGGTAGCAGGGGCTACAGCGAATTGTACGTTGCCTTTATTATCAACACCTACCGGAGCCGGATAATCGCCAATTAGCCATCCCGAAAATTCAATGCGTACTGCTGTACCCGCTGGTACAAACCCGGTATTACTTCCGGGTATATTATTATAAGCAACTCCTGAAGAGGGGATGGAATAATTTCCTGATGCGATTGTTTTATAAGAAGCAATTTTAGTGTCTGCGCTATTAAAGACTGTGACAATGATTCCTGCTACGCCATTTTCATTAAATGAACTACTGGTTTCGCGCTGTCCATTGGCATTAAAATCTCTAAAAACGGTTCCGCTTACCTGCCCTTTTGAGGTGGTTATCGCAAAAACAAACAGTATTATTAAGTATAAAGGTTTCATTTTTTCCTACTGATTAAATTCTTTTTTGTCTAATGGTTTACCAGTAAAAATAGAATGATAGAACAGAAGATGCAACGTAGAATTACGATAGGTCGGTGGTTTCCCGAAGTAACCAGATGAATCGAAATTCATAAATCGTTTACTAAGAGTACTAAAGGAGGTTTTGCATTAAGTAAACTCCTTTTGTTATTCGATGAATCGCTGGATTATTACGACGAAGAGAGGAGGATTTTTTCAGGAAATGATAAGTTTCCAGTATGGGAGCAAATGATGAAGGCAAAAGCTGTTGGAAAGGATCCAGCACATTATAAAAGCAGCAATGAAATCGGTTAATGATATTATTAATGCAGCCTTTCCGGGAATTGTATTTTATAAAAGCTATGCTCATTTGAAATAAAGCCTGATTCTAATCAACCATTTTACTTATTCCTATCAGCAATCCAGTTGATATCTTTTATCAACTTACAAAAAGAATTCATGCAGGTTAGTAAACAACCGCTCTTACAGGTTCTACTGTATTTGTACCATAAGCTTTATTAAATTTGGAGGAAGCCTGGGGCATGCAAAAAGATACCTTACAATCAGGTTCCTGTTTTACTTCGAATAAAAAATTAATTTCCTTTGATTCGGGTGAAAAAATTCAAAACAACTTGCCGGTTCCAATGAGCAAAGCGACCACGCTGAATTACCAGTCTGTTATCGGCAGGTTGATGCAGAAAATAATGAAATACAAATTTTTCACGAGGTGCCTGCCATCCTATAATTTGTCCAAAACGTAAATCATTAAATACTAATGTATCATTCCATTTTTCTACCGTATAAAACTCCTGTGAAAACCGAATGAGCCGTTGTAGTTCCTCCTGATCATGAACAGTACTTAATAGTGAACTATTTCTTGGAAAAAATTGAAAAGATATTTCTTTCTTACTGTCAAATACTGAACGAAAGCCAACATAATAGCCACTGTCGCTTCCCGCTACTACATACCATAACCAGTTTTGTAACGGTGCTGGCGTTGTAAAATACCGCGTGTAGCTGATATGTTGTTTTTTAAAAATTTCTCTTACATCCGAATCAATACCATTTTTATTTATTGTGCAATACAAAAGGTACAATGCGCTTAGGCCAAGTCCAAACCTCCACCATTTTTTTCGTTGTGGAGAATATCTCTTTAATAAAATTAATGCGATGCAGGCAATACCGGGCCATATTGAAAAAAAAGGATCGGCTACATAAATTGCATTAAACGAAATCCGTTTTGGACTGAACGGTTCAAACCAACCCACACCATAATTATTAAACGCATCAATAAAAATGTGAATGAAAATAGTTCCCCCAAAAAATATTATCCACTTCCGCAATCGTATATTATGAGGTCGGTGGAAACGTTCGGCAAGTAATGCAAAAAAGGGCGTAATCAGTATACAAAACAAAAGTGAATGTGTAAATCCACGGTGGGCTAACAGTGTTGATGAAGTATCCATCCAAAAGGAAGCAACAAAATCAATATCTGGTATACTTTGTGCCATGGCCCCCCAGAGCATCGCTTTTTTCCCTAATGTTCTTCCTGCAAAAGCTTCGCCCATACACGCACCGAGAGCAAGATGGGTAAGTGAATCCATTATTACTATTTTTTTATTGGGCCATCCTGGGTTTTTATTTTATCATTCACAACTGATTTTATGTCTTCCATTAAATCCATTTGTGTTTTTTGAATTTCAAAAAGAGTTTTCATTTGTTCGGTCATCAATAAATCAATTTTACCATGGAGGTTGCGGATTTCTATTTCAGATTTCAGGTTAATCATATAATCATTCACAGACCGCTGCCTGTCTTTTTCCTCCTTCCGGTTTTGGCTCATCATTATTACCGGAGCCTGCAATGCGGCAATAGTAGATAACAACAGGTTTAATAAAATAAAAGGAAAGGGATCAAATGCATTCCTGAGCAGGTATACATTAATGATAATCCACACAAGCATAAATACTCCAAATGAAATAATAAACTTCCAACTTCCACCAAAGATGGCTACTTTATCAGCAAGCCTGCTTACAAAGGGCGGATTCTTATCTTCAAACTCTAAAAGTTTAGCAGATAATAATTTTTCTTCTTCTATCGCTTTTTGTACAATTTCATTCAACTTCTGAAGTTGTTCATTTTCTGAATTAAATAGCTTATCAAGTTTTATTTTAGTCATAAAACGAAGTTCGTGCAAATTGTTCTGCTATACATCCAAACGCTTTGAAAGAAGGATAATTCTTTTTGATCTGTTGTGAAATTAATGGAATAGGATCTTTCTATGCGAATCGGGTGAATCGTTAGCCGTTTCGGGGAAGAATCATCCTTGTTAGTATCAGCAGGGTGCCTTCGGTAATTATTGTAAGGAAGTATTTATTTATTATACGAAATAAACAACGGCAGTTTTGATTCCTTAATGAGAATATCGGCCATACATTCCTTAAACCAAAGGCTAGCGGTTCCTCGTATGTAAGCACCCAATACCACCAATGCACCGCCCTGTTGTTTTTTTAATTCAGGGATAACAAAATCAAAAAACCTTTATGAACACGATAATCAAAACTGTTTCCCCGCAAAATTTTTTAAACGATCAATCTATTCATATAATTACAGTATGGCTGAAAAATGAACCTGGGGCTTGTATCCAGCCTTGAACACTTCAACATAACTGGCCGGAGTCAATACCTCTACAGGTTGGTTATTATTAAATGCTGTAATTCTTTTATAACCACAAAACGACCATTGGTAAAGTGTTTGGTGCTGCCATAAACAGGCTGTTTGATGCTCATCTATTCTTACAAAAACGCCGTCTGGCAACGTTTTCAATATTACTTTAAACGTTTTTTGTAAATTATCTTCATCCAATCTTTCCTTATGAATGATGGCGTCAATAATATCAATTTTTATTTCTCCTTTTAAGCCATAGTTTTTACTATTAGCAAGAAGCCAAAGATTTTTAAATTTTTTATAAGCGCCATACCTGCAAAAACCACATGGGCGATGGCCTGCAGCAAAAGCAGTGGCTTCGTCTAAAAAAAATAGTTCCGTCCAACTATTCGGTTTCATCAATTCCCTTCGTTTACCTTTATATTCCAGCAAACAGGTTATCCAATATTTTACTGAATGGTTTTTTATAATTTCTTTTTGCCCGTTGTGTAGTACGCCCCGGTTGCCCGTCCAAAAACCACGTTCATCGGTTGCAACTATTGTACTAAAAGGGCTCACCCTGTTTTGTAAAGGCATCGTAAATTCTGTATAGTATAATAATATTTTTACAAAATTAATTAAATTGAATTCATTTTTGATGTTGATAAAAAGGACAGAGGTAAAATTCATTGCGAAGGAAAATAGATGAGAAACTGAAAAGATGGAAAAGTGGTGAAGAAATCTTATTTACTTCTGCAAAGTTATTCATTCGTTTAATGTGCTGCATTTGAAAGCAATACTGCTTTCAACGAGTTTATATTTACTATTATGAAAAAATTTCTAACAGAACTTGCAATTTGGAACAATTACTCTCCCATTTCTTAGGCAAAGGCTTTCCTGCAAATAGTAAAGCAAAAAGATAATTTGGTCTGCCATTATGAACTTCCGATTTTTAATTTTGACATTGAATTGGAAAATTAACCAAAAAGAAAAGAGGTTGTCACAAAAGACAAATAAAATCTCGCAAAGGCGCTATGACGCAAAGAAGAAAATATTGAAGATCAAGCGTTGCGACTTTGCGTCGTTGCGAGAAAAAAATATTTAAAATACTTTTGACAACCTCTTTTAATAGTGCCCAGGACTGGATTCGAACCAGCACATCCTTGCGAACGCTGCGACCTGAACACAGTGCGTCTACCAATTTCGCCACCTGGGCATTTGAATAAAAGTTTTTAACGATTTAAGTTTTAAGAATTCATACTATGCTAAAACATCCGTACATCTTAATTCTTTAAACCCTCTTACTTCCTGTTCAGGGTCGCAAATATAACAGAAAAAGAGAAAATATTTTTTACTGGAAGAAGTTAATTTTATGCCTTCGCGCTACCGGTTTTCCAACCAATTAACAATACCCCTGCAATTACGAGTATTGTTCCTGCAATTTGTCCTATAATTATCCGCTCACCCAATATATAATGTGCCTGAATAATGGTTGATACCGGCCCAATACTCGAAACAATGGCCACATTATTGGAACCAATTCTTTTTACACCAGCAGAAATTAGAAAGGTTGGAATAACAGTGGCCACCAGCGCAATCAATAAGCCGTATTTCCAATTATCGCCAGCCTTAAATAAAGGCAATTGAAAATGATGCCGCAATGCAAAGTGAATAAAGATTCCTGCAGTTGCAGCTAACATGGCATAAGCGGTAAACTTTGTGGCGCCTACCAGGGGAATCAACTTTCCGCTACCGGCAATGTATATGGCAAAAGTAATACTGCAAATAAAAATCAGCAGGCTGCCCAAATAGAAATTAGGATTGGAAGTATCTACGCGCAATTCCCCGATATAAGCAATCGCAATACCTGAATAAGTTAGCAGTAAGGCTAGCTGTTGAACCCTCGTCATTTTTTGCCGGAAGAAAAAAGTATTAATCAATACAACAAAACTTGGGTATAAAAAAAGTATCAGGCGCTCCAATCCGGCAGATACATATTGTAAACCTTCGAAATCAAGAAAGCTGCTCAAATAATAACCAAACAATCC
Source organism: Chitinophagaceae bacterium (assembly GCA_031378605.1). GTDB lineage: Bacteria > Bacteroidota > Bacteroidia > Chitinophagales > Chitinophagaceae > Endoryza. The sequence goes on from JANNEK010000094.1 coordinate 17,740, forward strand.
TAAAATGATAATCTGCAGCCATTGTTTGTTGGTAAATCGAATGTTTGTTTTTTGTCCACTCACCATCCATGCGGCAATAAGATAAAATGGCAACGAAAATATCATTCGAATAGTCAATAACGTTAACGCATCAATCTTAATATCGGCAAAGGCCTTCTTTACAATTATGGCTTTGGTAGAGAATAAAATCGAGCCGGTAAAGGTAACTATAAACCCGATGGTAAGATTTCTATTCATGAAGTGAATGGTGAATGGTCAATTTTGAATGATGAATAGTCAATGGTGAATGGCTTTTTTAATACTTCCTGTTGCGACAAATATAGAGAGCATTTTATTATCAGGATGCATTTCACTATTCACCATTCACTTCTACACGCTTACATTAAAATCTCTCAGTGCCTCATTCAAACTTGTTTTTAAATCAGTACTGTGTTTTCGTTGTCCTATTATTAATGCGCAACCTACTCCATATTCGCCTGCCGGAAATTTTTTTGTATAACTACCCGGAATAACTACACTTCTTGCAGGCACACGACCTTTTCTTTCTATAGGCTCGCTTCCACTAACATCTATAATTTTTGTAGATTGAGTAAGTACCACATTTGCTCCCAGTACGGCCTCTTTTTCTACAACCACCCCTTCTACTACAATACATCTTGACCCGATAAAACATCCATCTTCAATAATTACCGGGCTTGCCTGTAACGGTTCCAGCACCCCGCCAATTCCTACACCTCCACTAAGATGTACTCCTTTTCCTATTTGTGCACAACTTCCAACGGTGGCCCAGGTATCTACCATACTCCCTTCATCAACATAGGCACCTATATTTACATAGCTCGGCATTAATACAACATTCTTTGCTATATACGCACCGTATCTTGCTACTGCATGCGGAACAGCACGTACACCCAATTCTTTATAATTTTTTTTCAGTAACATTTTATCATAAAACTCAAAAGGCTCAATGGTCCATGTTTGCATTTGCTGAATTCCAAAATACATAAGGATGGCCTGCTTTACCCATTCGTTTACTTCCCACCCATTATCTATTGGCGAAGCAGTTCGTAACCTGCCTTTATCTACTTCTTCAATTACGGCTCTTACGGCTTCTGAGTAAATCGTATCTTTTAATAAATCTCTGTTGTTCCAGGCTTGCAGTATTAACTCTTTCATCTATTGTAATATTTGCAGCGAAGTTAGTAAATGCAACGATGAATTTTATGGTGAAACGAATCAATACTGATAATAACTTGTGCTGAATGCGTTGGAGATAAACTAATAATTTTTGAGAAAGATTCTTTTACTCGAGAGAATGTTTCCCGGGTTTACATGCTGTACTTCTATGCTGCTTTTCATCAATAATCAATAAATTTGTACAATGAATGTTGAACAGGATATTCAAGAATCACTCAGGGTTCTTAAATCAGGTGGCATTATTCTTTATCCAACGGATACCATTTGGGGAATTGGATGTGATGCAACCAACGAAAAGGCCGTTGAAAAAATTTATTCCCTAAAGCAGCGCCCTGAAGAAAAAGCGATGATTGTGTTGTTGGCCGCAGAGCGCGACTTAATTTCCTATGTTTCGGCATTAGATATCGAAGTGTTCAATTATTTAGAAACTATTCAAAAGCCAACTACTATTATTTATGAAGGTGCTATTGGGTTAGCCCCTAATCTTATTAATAAGGATGGAAGTGTTGCTATCCGCATTATAAAAGAGGAATTTTGTAAACATCTTATTAAGCGGCTCGGCAAACCATTGGTATCTACCTCGGCAAATTTATCCGGCAAACCCTCGCCAGTCTTTTTTAAAGATATAGATCCTCTTTTGATCAAGGGAGTTGGTTATTGTGTTAACTACCGGCAAAATGAACTCACGCAAAGCCAACCCTCCTCCATTGTGAAATGGAATAAGGATAGAACAGTTACTGTTATTCGTCCATAACAAATTTCATAGTTTTGCGCTTCATGCAAAAGATATTGGTTATACAAACTGCTTTTATTGGAGATGTGGTACTGGCCACCGGGTTAGTCGAAAAACTTCATCAATACTATCCATCTGCTCAAATAGATTTCCTGGTCCGTAAAGGGAATGAAGGCCTGTTAACGGATCATCCATACCTTAATGAAGTATTGATCTGGATAAAAAATGAAAATAAATGGCGCAACCTTTGGAAACTGTTATGGAAAATTCGTTCTAAACAGTACGATACGGTGATCAATGTTCAACGATTTGCTGCTACGGGTATCCTTACATCTTTTTCTAACGCTAAACTTAAAATAGGATTTGATAAGAACCCATTAAGCTGGTTGTTCACAAAAAGAATAAAACATATAATAAGTAATAGCCAACAACCATTACATGAAATCGAAAGAAACCATCAATTAATTAAAGACTTTACGGATTCAATTCCGGCAAAGCCTGCGTTATATCCTTCGGAAAAAGACAGGCTGCTGGTTCAATCATTAAAGAAACAACCGTATATTGTAATAGCACCTGCATCGGTTTGGTTTACGAAACAATACCCCGTAGCTAAATGGATTTCATTTATTAATAAAGTACCATCCTATTTAACAATATACCTGATAGGTGCACCGGGCGATAAAGAATTGTGTAATCAAATTCTTTCAGGTTCTATGCATCCTTTGGTGCATAATTTATGCGGGCAATATAATTTTTTGCAATCAGCTTCTTTGCAAAAAGATGCTGTGATGAATTATGTTAACGATTCTGCTCCCATGCATTTTGCTTCTGCCATGAACGCCCCCGTTACCGCTGTGTATTGTTCTACTTTACCTTCATTTGGTTTTGGACCGTTGTCTGAAAAAAGCTTTATCGTCGAAATCAAAGAACCGATTGATTGCCGCCCCTGTGGTTTACATGGGTTAAGCGCCTGCCCATTAAAACATTTTAATTGTGCCGCTAAAATTGAAGATGAGCAGTTGTTAAAAACATTGAGAACCTTCTAACAATTCATTAGCACAATTGGAGTTCTCTTCATCCTCCAAATTTTATATTCTTATTTTTGCCTTAATGGATATCAGTTGCACCGAAAAGGAATTATTTGTATTTAAGAAGATTGCTCACGCGGCCGCAGGCATGGGACTGCCCTGTTATGTAATTGGCGGTTTTGTGCGTGATAAACTTTTGGGACGGCCCACCAATGATGCCGATATCGTTTGTGTAGGTGATGGAATTGCTTTGGCTCATGAGGTATCGAAATTGCTCAAGCCTCCGCCGGTAGTTGCTTTTTTTAAGAATTATGGAACAGCACAAATTAAAATGGATAATTGGGAAATTGAATTTGTAGGTGCCCGTAAAGAGAGTTACCAGTATCACTCACGTAACCCCCAGGTAATGGAGGGAACGTTGGAAGATGATCAAAACCGCCGCGATTTTACCATTAATGCATTAGCCATAAGTTTGAATGAAGCCGATTTTGGAAAATTGATAGATCCCTTTAATGGAATCAGTGATCTTGATAAAAAAATTCTTCAAACACCCTTAAATGCCGAACAAACATTTAGTGATGATCCCTTGCGTATGATGAGGGCCATTCGGTTTGCCACCCAATTACATTTTACCATTGAGCCAAAAACATTAAAAGCAATTAATGATAACAGGGAGCGTATTCGAATTATAACACAGGAACGCATTACAGAAGAACTGAATAAAATTTTGTTGAGTACAAAGCCATCCATTGGGCTTGATCTTTTATACCAAACAGGTTTGCTGCATATTGTTTTTCCATTACTCGTTGATTTAGCGGGTGCGGAATATAAAGATGGGGTAGGGCATAAAGATAATTTTTATCATACACTTCAGGTTGTTGATAATATTTCTGAAAATACCAATGATTTATGGTTGCGCTGGGCCGCTCTGTTGCATGATATCGCTAAACCGGTAACCAAACGTTTTGAAGAAGGGCATGGTTGGACCTTTCACGGGCATGAAGCAGTTGGTGGAAGAATGATTGGAAAAATTTTCGCCAAACTAAAATTACCTCAAAACGAAAAAATGCGTTTTGTTAGAAAGATGGTAGAGTTGCATTTACGGCCTATCAGTCTTACAAAAGAAAACATTACCGATTCCGCCATTCGCAGGCTTTTATTTGATGCCGGTGATGATATTGAATCGCTGATGACGCTTTGCAATGCAGATATTACTTCAAAAAATAAACAAAAAGTAAAACGCTATTTAGAGAATTTTGAATTGGTGCGGAAACGTTTAAAAGAAGTCGAAGAAAAAGATAGCATTCGAAACTGGCAGCCTCCAATAACCGGAGAAATGATTATGGAAAAATTTGGGTTATCTCCTTGTAAAGCAGTTGGTGATTTAAAAAATGCAATTCGGGAAGCGATACTGGATGGCGAAATTGAAAATAATTATGAAGCGGCCTATTCTTTGCTGGTATTAAAAGCAAAAGAAATGCAATTGGAGCCAATAAAGTAGGTTTTATTTCGATTGAATGAATTATCCTAATTTTGGCGCACTATTTTGAAGGAAAAGAATTAGGAATTAATTATTCCTAAGATAAAAGTTATAGCATTCATTTACCAACTATTCAACAAAAAATTTGTTTCATGGCTGTATTAAAGTTTAGGATTTATTTTGAAGAAGATGATAGTGTTTACCGTGACGTGGCTGTAAAACATACACAATCATTTATTCATTTGCATCAGGTGATTTTAAAAGCGTATGAGTTTGACAGTAAACATTCAGCCACCTTTTTCCGTAGTAACGACCAATGGCACCGGGGTCGTGAAATTTCTCTTGAAAAATATAATAAAGAATATAAAGCTCCGCCATTGCTAATGGCCGATACGGCGGTGGGTTCGGAGATACGCAGCCCTAACCAACGTTTTATTTATACCTACGATTTTGTAAAGAACTGGAATTTCCAGGTTGAACTGATAAAAGTGGAGAAGGAAGAAAATGCAAAACTCGATTATCCGGTGGTTGTTCGAACCGAGGGCATTGCACCTTCACAGTATGGAACCAAAGGGTTAGTGGGGGATAAGCTTGCCGAGATGGAAGAAAAATATGATTTGGTAGCGGGAGCTGAAGGGTTTGGATTGGAAGGGGCCAGCGATGATGGGGAAGAGGTAGAATCAACCGAAGAATCACCCGAAGAAGATTCGAATGAAATTGTATAATATGCAGGGGAGATGTTGGTATATCCCAGAAGATTTATTTTACTACCATTCAATTATTGAATCGATCGAATAATATGTACGGGAAGACTACACTCTTATAATTTTACTTGAACAACCGTAAACGTTAATCTCGTTCCAAAATAGATATTGGTCCTTTGAAAGTTATTTTTGACTTGGTTTTTTCTTTTGCTCTGGAAAAATGATATGAATAAAAAAACCTGCATCCTTCTAACAGGCCCAACTGCCATTGGCAAAACAGCAGTGGCAATACAAATAGCGCTACATTATAAAACATCTATTATTTCTGCCGATTCCCGTCAGTGTTATAAAGAAATGACGATTGGGGTTGCCAAACCAACTCCGGAACAACTTCAGAAAGTGCCACATTATTTTATTAACTCGCATTCAATTACTGAGGAAGTAAATGCTGCCGGATTTGAGCAATACGCATTGGAAGCTGTTAAAAAAATATTTGAGAAAAATGATATTGCGGTTATGGCAGGGGGTACTGGTTTATATATAAAAGCGTTCTGCGAAGGATTAGATACTATACCAACTATTGATCCGGCGATACGAAATGAAGTGACTCAGCACTATGAACAAAAAGGTAAACAATGGTTACAGGAACAAATTAAAGAAAAAGATCCGCTATTTTTTGATAAAGGGGAAATAGAAAATCCCCAACGCCTGATGAGGGCCCTTGAAGTAAAATTATCTACAGGGTTGTCTATACGGGAATATCAGCAAGGAAAAAAAGTTGAAAGAGATTTTAGGATTATTAAAATCGGATTGGAACTTCCAAAAGATTTATTGCATGAGCAAATCAATAAGCGGGTAGATCAAATGATGCAGGATGGATTGTTAAACGAAGTAAAAGCGTTGTATGCCAATCGATCCTTGAATGCGCTTCAAACAGTAGGATACTACGAATTATTCAACTACCTCAATGGTATTGGTTCATTGGAGGAAGCAGTTGATCTTATTAAGCAACATACACGACAGTATGCAAAGCGGCAAATTACCTGGTTCAAAAAAGCAGGCATAGAAAAAATGGTTGACCCCCGACTTATTTCTCCAATCGTAGAATTTATAAATGAAAAATTGCGTTAGGAGTTTTGTTTGGTCAACTAGCGTAACTAATCGCAATTCCTAAAGCTCGTTACCAAATAATAAAAGAGTTAATGCTAACGTCCTTCTCTCTAAAATAGCATCCCATTTTTTCGGTTTGATAAGATTCAATAAAAAACCCTTTTTCAAAAATGAAAAAAGGTTTTTTATAAATAGAATAATTTTTTAGAACTTAAAGCCCACCGTTAGTAAAAGATTTCCTTCATTATCTTTTAAATTAGCAAACGTATTTGCTTTATCAGAAAGGCGATAGGGGAAGTTTACATCTTTTGCCATACTATGTACATAGGTTATATCTACAAAAACACCTTTATTACGATAACCCAGGCCACCACTAAGGTTCATTCTTCGTGCTTTTAAGGCATTGTCTTTATAAGGGTTTCCGAAATAAGCAAAACCCAATCTCGCCATAATAATTTTAAATTTTAATTCACCTCCTACGCGAAAATTAAACGTGCTTTTATAAATAGATTTAGTGGCTTCGTTCACTCCTTTAAAGTAATCAGCATCTCCCTGCTGTTGATCGGCTGCCGTAAATTTTCCCGTTCTGTTTGTTACATATTCAACATCTGCCGTAATAAATCCTTTTTGTTTGGTTACATCTTCCACTTCATTAATAACAAAGGATCCTCCGAAAATAATTTTCCACGGGCTGATAAAATCAAATTTATTTTCTGTTACTGGAAAGGTATTTAAGGAAACACTGTCTGCGCCGGGTGGAAGTCCATACTTTACAGCAAACTTTTCCAGATCTGTAACCATTTTTGCAGCAGTAATATTTTCATTCAACCCATATAAGGTGGGTGTATGAATACTTAAGCCTAATCTTATTTTTTCAGAAGGCTTAACAATAACCCCAAATTTTGCGTTGAAACCAATTCCTTTTTGCGTCAGCGTTTCTTCGTACGAAGCGTAATTGAAATCATTGTCCTTATCAGCGCTGGCATCACTTTCTTTTATAAAACTTGTTCGGGTATAATTCAAAATTGGAATTCCTACTCCAAAGCCAAAATAAAGTTTATCATCCATATTTGCTGCATAACCAAATGCCAATTCTGTAATTCCTCCTTTGGTTTTAATCAATTTTTCCTGGTTAAGTAACGCTATTTTTTCTCCCTGGCCATACACTGTTATACCACCATTCAAACTTAAGGTATCAATCAGGTATTCGTAAACTGCCATTTTTGTTGGCAAAGAAATTAAACTGGAATTTTTCCACTGGTCGTTTGATAAACTCAAACCAGATTTGGCAAAATCCAATGCATATTCCTCCGAAAAAGAACTGAAATCGTTTTGTCCTTTATAATAAGTATTCGAATTAAAATTGGCCATGCGATTGATCGCTAAACTAACCGCCTTACTTTTCCAGCGACTATAACGATTTGAAAACGCGAACACAAAACCTGAGGTTCCAAAGTCGAAATTATTAAGGCCATCAGTTTTTGTATTGGTGCCACGGTATTCTCCTTTTCCTTTTAAAAAACTAAAGCCCGGGCTCAAAACAAACTCACCTGTTTTATACAATCCTAATCCTGCCGGATTTACAAAAGTGGCGGTTATTTCTCCACCCAAAGAATTCAATGCACCTCCAATGGCTTGCTGCCGGGCGGTTCCCGAAGGATTGATCCAGCTCATGCGCAATGCATCTTCGGGTAGCTGAGCCAGTAAGCAATTACCGGAGAATAAAAACGACGCTATGTAAAGGATTCTTTTCATATTGTTTAACTTTTTGAAACGACCATCCAATGAAAAGAGGAAATTAAATTCAAGAAGTACTCAAATTCAATTTCCTCTTTCAAACCATTTAATGCAGATAATAATTTTATTAAGTAATATTAACCGCCTCTTCTGCCGCTCGAAGTTCCGCTGCTGCTGCTTCCGCTACTACTGCCTCCACTACTACCAGAAGATTGAGAAGAGGTACCAGATGAAGAGCCAGAAGAAGAGGAAGGAGTATAACTTCTGCTGGAGCTTCCCGAAGAAGAACTTCCGCTATTACTGTTGGTATTTGTATTACTATAACCGCTGTTACTTCCCGAAAATACTTTACGAATACTTGTTCCTAAACTATTACCCGTATTACTATTGCTGTTATTATAACTTCCATATCCACTGTTAGGTAAACGGGTAGAAGATTTTGCCGTTCTGGTAACTAAGTTATTATTACCATAGTTATTGTTTGTATAGCTATTAAGGCTAAAATTGCGAACCTTGGTATATACATTCGGGTAAGATTTCGGATTTATTACAATTACATTTCTGCAATAAGGATTGTATCCACTGTTCCAGTTATAATATCCATTCCAATAGTTGTTCCAGTTATAACTATAAGGATTGTAATAATTATTGGTCCAGCCAGAATGAAGGTTCCAGTCGTAATCGTCAAATGCATTCCATCGATAAGAGTTTCTTACCCTCATGCGCAACCAACGGTCGTCTGCATTATCATATTCATAACTACGATAGCGATCATTATTCGATGATTGTTTAATCTCTACATATTCTTCCGTTTCTTTGGCAGGAGAATAGTACACATCATCCGGTGTTTGGCTAGATTTATAAGCGGTTGAGCAACTGCTAAAAGCAGCAACTATCAAAACAGCGAGTAAAATTTGCGACTTCATACGTACAAGTTTAATAGGTTTACAAACGAAGTACTACTTTTGCGATCTTGTATAAAAGTACAATAAAAAGACAGGTATCAAAAGGAAATAATTGCAGGGGTATTGTTAAAATTTTAATAATTAAGCCGTTGAGGCACAAGGCATATTCAAGACAAAAGCAACTAAATAGAAAATGAGTAAAGAAATTACATCAAGGGAAAAGGATTATTCCCAATGGTACAACGACCTGGTGATTAAAGGAAGCCTGGCCGATTATTCTGCGGTAAGAGGTTGTATGGTCATTAAACCCTACGGTTATGCCTTATGGGAAAATATGCAGCAAACATTGGATAAAATGTTTAAAGACACTGGTCACGAAAATGCCTACTTTCCTCTATTAGTGCCCAAAAGCCTGTTTGAAGCTGAAGAGACAAATGCAGAAGGCTTTGCCAAAGAGTGTGCTGTTGTAACCCATTATCGTTTAAAGAGCGATCCTTCAAAAAAAGGAAAATTAATGGTAGACCCAGATGCAAAACTGGAGGAAGAGTTAGTAGTGAGGCCCACCAGTGAGGCTATTATCTGGAACACATATAAAAATTGGATACAATCGTACCGTGATCTTCCTATTCTAATAAACCAATGGGCCAATGTAGTTCGTTGGGAAATGCGCACCCGTTTATTTTTGCGAACGGCAGAATTTTTATGGCAGGAAGGTCATACGGCCCATGCAACTGCAAAAGAGGCTATTGCCGAAGCGGAACAAATGATGCATGTATATGCAGATTTTGTAGAAAATTGGATGGCTATCCCCGTAATAAAAGGATTGAAAACCGAAAGTGAACGTTTTGCCGGTGCAGTAGATACTTATTGCATCGAAGCGTTAATGCAGGACGGTAAAGCACTGCAGGCAGGAACCTCACATTTTCTTGGACAAAATTTTGCTAAAGCCTTTGATGTAAAATTTACGGATAAAGAAAATAAAATGGATTTTGTATGGGCCACAAGTTGGGGCGCGAGTACGCGCTTAATTGGCGCATTGGTAATGGCACACGGTGATGATGAAGGATTGATAATGCCACCAAGAATTGCACCCATTCAGGTGGTAATTGTACCTATATATAAGGGAGAAGACCAAAAAGCAATCATTGATGAGAAGGTAAAACAACTTGTAAAGGAATTAAAACTGGCAGGTGTTCGGGTTAAATATGATGATAACGAGAACGCACGCCCGGGATGGAAATTTGCAGAATACGAATTGAAAGGAATACCCTTGCGAATAGCCATGGGTGCCCGCGATCTTGAGAACAATACCGTGGAATTAGCCCGCAGGGATACAAAAGAAAAAATGACTGTATCCATCGATGGATTAAGTACAAGAATCGTATCGTTGCTCGATGAGATTCAGCAAGCCATTTTTGCAAAAGCACTATCTTTCAGGGATGCACATATTACCAACGCAGATAACTGGCAGGAGTTTGAAAAACTTCTAAATGAAAAAGGTGGATTTATATCGGCGCATTGGGACGGGACCCCGGAAACCGAAACTAAAATAAAAGAACTTACAAAAGCGACGATTCGTTGTATTCCTTTTGAGAATATAAAAGAAGAAGGTAAATGTATCTTAACTGGTAACCATAGTAAGCAGCGGGTATTATTTGCACAGGCTTATTGAGGTATTTTTAATTTGTGAATGGTGAACCGGGAATGATGAGTGGTGCTCTTTGATATTGTAATTTGTTTTTTTGTTTTTGAACCCTTGTGGTCTTGTGTGCTTGTGGTTTTTTTTTGTACTCTTGTGGTCTTATGTACTTGTGGTTTGTACTTTATGGTAATTCGTTGCATTCCTTTTGAGAATATAAAAGAAG